>JBFIMP010000045.1:0-14168 GCA_041611635.1 Christiangramia sp. | reverse complement strand
GACGAACTCGATGAAAAAGGAACTACAGAAAATGATAATCCAATGCTCGCGTCTATTTTTGCACCATATGTACAGCCCTTTATTAAAAGCTGGATGCAATACGATCCTTCAGAAGAAATTAAAGATCTGGAAATTCCTATTATGATCATCAATGGAACCATGGATATTCAAACAGAACCGAAAGAGGCTGAAATGCTCCATTCTGCCAATCAAAATTCCAAGCTGGTGTTACTTGAGAATATGAACCATATTTTCAGAAAAGTAGAAAGCAAGGACAGGTTGGTAAACACCAAATCCTATAACGAACCTAACAGGCCTTTACATCCTGAATTGATCCCGGTAATTACCGATTTTATCAAAGAACTTGAGTAAATTATGGGCAAGAAAAAAGCATTCGCCTTAAGAGTAGATGAAGATATGCTAAAAGCTATTGAAAAATGGGCTTCAGATGAGTTTCGAAGTACCAATGGGCAGATAGAATGGATGCTTAACAAGGCTTTAAAAGAAGCAAATAGAAATCCTAAAAATAAAAAGCAGGAAGAATAATGTTCAAAATAATTTTTTCAGACATTGACGGCACGTTGTTAAACGCCGATAGAGATCTTTCAGATTACACCGTAGAAACAATTAAAAAACTTAATAACTCTAATATTCCGTTCATTCTGATTTCTTCGAGAATGCCTGCGGCAATGAGGCATCTTCAGAGAAAAATGGATATAGAGCATTTACCCCTAATAAGTTACAATGGAGGTTTGATCCTGGTAGATGGAAAACCTGTAAGTTCTACAGAAATACCACTTGAAATTCTTAGTGACCTGAGCAATTTCAATAAAAACATCGATGTACATTTAAGTTTGTTCCATAATGATGAATGGTATGTTCCCAAGGATGATTTCTGGACCAGGCGGGAGATCAATAATACCAAAGTACATCCTGAATTTGAAAGTAATGGGAATGTAATTTCTAAATGGAAAAACGAGGAAAAGGGAGTCCACAAGATCATGGCTATGGGTGAAGAGGAAAATATAGATCTCATTCGGGATTTCCTTTTGCAAAATTATGCTGAAGATCTGCATCTTTACAGGTCTAAACCTTCATACCTGGAAATCGCCCCGAAAGCGATCTCTAAATTAACCGCGGTGGAACATCTGCTCGAAAATCATTTCAGGATTCCGCTTTCCCAGAGCATGGCCTTTGGAGACAATTACAACGATATCGAGATGCTAAAAGGTGTAGGAATGGGGATCGCAGTAGGAAATGCAAAGCCAGAGGTGCTGGAAATAGCTCATATGGTGACCGCTTCAGGAAAGGAAGACGGAGTAGCCAAAAGCATTTCAGATTTACTCAAAATTTAAGTCTATCCCGCCTTTAATCCTAAATAATAAAAATTGTATTTTGCCGGCCATCTAGTCTAATTTTATGGAAGAAACTACTTATTTTACTAACGACGCTATAGTATTCGGACTTTTAATGCTCGCATTGGGCTTCGTTTTTTATACATCTTCAAAGAAAGATGGTTTTTGGGGTAAATTTTATAAAATTGTTCCGGCCTTATTAATGTGCTATCTCATCCCGGCGGTCTTCAATTCCTTAGGTTTGATCGATGATAAGACCTCGCAATTATACTTCGTGGCCAGCCGGTTTCTATTACCCGCAGCCCTGGTTCTTATGACACTTAGTATTGATCTAAAGGCTATTTTTAATCTTGGACCCAAAGCATTAATCATGTTCTTTGCAGGAACCATGGGTATTGTTCTTGGCGGTCCTATAGCCATTCTAATCATGTCTGTAATTTCTCCAGAAACTTTAGGAGGTGTTGGTCCTGATGCTATTTGGCGAGGTCTTTCAACCATTGCCGGAAGCTGGATTGGGGGCGGTGCCAACCAGGCTGCCATGCTGGAGATCTATGAATACAACCCCGAACTATATGGAGGTATGGTTCTCGTGGATATCGTTGTGGCAAATCTTTGGATGGCCATCATTCTAATGGGAATTGGAAAAAATGAAAGCATAGACAACTGGTTAAAGGCAGATAATTCTGCGATACAGGAACTTAAGGTAAAAGTGAGCAGTTATGCTGAAAGCGTAACCAGAATACCAAGCCTGCCAGACTTTATGATCATGCTGGCCCTGGCCTTCGGAGCCGTAGGAATTGCTCATTGGGGAGCCGACGGAATGTCTGAATACTTACTCGCCAATTTTGAAATCTTCAGCGATTCTAAAAGCGCGCTTTCCTCCTTTTCATCACAGTTCTTCTGGATGATCACTATCGCTACTGCTATTGGAATACTTCTTTCTTTCACCAAAATGAAAAAATACGAAGGTGCAGGAGCGAGTAAAATTGGTAGTATTTTCATCTATATCCTGGTGGCGACCATCGGTATGAAAATGGACCTCGGAAAGATCTTCGAAAACCCAGGTTTATTAGGCATTGGTCTTATCTGGATATTAATTCATGTAATTGTATTGCTTACCACTGCAAAACTTATAAAAGCTCCTTATTTTTTCCTTGCCGTTGGAAGCCAGGCAAATGTTGGGGGAGCTGCCTCTGCGCCGGTGGTAGCAGCAGCATTTCACCCATCTTTAGCAACTGTAGGAGTATTGCTAGCTGTCTTTGGATACGTGGTAGGAACATATGGCGCGATCCTCTGTACAATTTTAATGCAAATAGCAGCCGGGAGTTAGTATTAAACAGAAAAATATAAGATATTTGCCCACCTCAAAAAATTGGATTCAACACATGAAAAAATTAGCTCTTCTTTTAGTTATTATTATAAGCATCACAGCTTGTTCTGAGAAAGAAAGCAACCTTATTGTTAGCGGAGAGATTAAAGGTCTTAAAAAAGGAACTCTCTATCTTCAGAAAATAAAAGACACTGTTCTGGTAAATGTAGACTCTGTAATAGTGAATGGAGATCCCAAATTTGCCTTGGAAACCTATATCGAAAGTCCGCAGATCATGTACCTCTACTTAGAGAAAGTTGACAATAACAGATATGACGATCGTATAGATTTTTTCGCAGATAAAGGCGAGGTGACCATACATACAAGTCTTGAAAAATTTGAAACCAAAGCAGATATCGTTGGCTCGGTAAACCAGGAGAAATTGGTGGAATACCGCAAAATGATAAGCAGGTTCAACGATCAAAACCTTGATCTAATAAAGGAGAGTTTCGAGGCTGAAAAGGCTCAGGATGAAGAAAAGTTGATGGAGATCGACAAGAAATATGACAAACTTTTGAAAAGAAAGTATTTGTATACCGTTAATTTCGCCATCAATAACAAAGAACACGAGATCGCTCCTTACCTGGCGCTTTCGGAAGTGTTCGATGCAAATATCAAATACCTGGACACCATCTATTCTTCACTGGCTCCAAAAGTAAAGAAATCTAAATATGGAGAAGAATTGAAAGATTTTTTGAAGGAACGCCGGAAGCAGGAAAAACTTGAAGAGAAAGTCGAGGAGCAGGCTACGAACGAAAACTCATAAAACAAACAATTTTATATTTATTATTTAAGGAGCCACTTGGCTCCTTTTTTCGTTTATGACAGGTCCTTAATTTTTCATAGGATCTGTTCATTCTATGCCTTAAACTATCTTTAGAAAATTCTCTCTTATAAATGACACCAATCGAGATTATGACCTCATTGGTGTTGCTGGCAGAATAATGGCCCTAAGCCTCACATGAAAAACTATATAAAATGATCTTTTTCTGGGACCTTTATGTTTGGAAAAATGAAGCGTATTTTATGTAGGTTAAGGAAAAAGATCCGAAAATCCTGGAACTGCAAGCCTTATATGAATCCAAAACAAAATTCAAATCAAGTAATCCGGGAATAAAAGAAACCTTTCTAAAAAAGAGCTTTTCATCATGAGCCGAAGGAAAGACTCCTTCTTCTAGGCTCAGGATCAACTTCCCGTCCCAAAATAATTCCATAAAAAAACATCTCTAAAAAGAGAGGTTTTCACTAAGAGCCGATGGAGGGACTCGAACCCACGACCTGCTGATTACAAATCAGCTGCTCTAGCCAGCTGAGCTACATCGGCAACTTATTAAAGCGCGTTAAGCTTTGCGATCAAAGCGTTTGCTTTATTCTCAAGCTCAGACTGAACTTCTTTAAAGTGTTTCTGTTTATTTTCAACGTCACGACGATTGATCTTAGTGATCAATTCATCGTATTCTTTAATAGCCTCATCCACAATCGCCTCAGATTTCGCCGGGTCCTCTTTTGGGTTAGCCATTTGGTGAATATAGGCAGCATCGATGATGTCTCCCATTACATAATTCACGTCTTTTTTAAGCAATCTTTTACTCGCCATTATCATTAAATTTCGGCTGCGAATTTAAACTATTTTTCGAAACCAAAATGATTTTTAGATAAAATTAATTCTGATTTTTTTTCAAAACATATAAAGCTTCCGGCATATGCTTATTGGCATTCATGCTATTGAATTTGTGGAGCAGCTTGCCTTGCTTGTCAAAAATGAAAGTTTCCCTCCCCGGGATCAATCCTAGCAGACTCGACTTTACATTAAATGCATCCCTTGCTCTTTTTTTATCGTCTGAAAGAAAAATATACGGCAGGCTATACCTTTTTACGAATTTTGAATGGGATTCAGTAGAATCCCCGCTTATTCCTATGACCTCAGCTCCAAGCTCTTTGAAGTCCTCGTAACTATCTCTAAAACTACAAGCCTCTTTTGTACAGCCAGGAGTAAAATCTTTAGGATAGAAATACACTACAAAGGCCTTCTTCCCAATAAGATCTGAAAATTTAAACATTTTTCCATTTTGATCCTCCAATTCCAGATCTGGTACTTTATCGCCTACATTCATATTAATTTCCTTTATAAGTCACGAAGTTCCTTGGTGTTTCATAAAGGGTAACTTCCAGATCATGCCTTTTATCAATCTTATTTCTCAATTTATTCCATATGACCACGGCAATATTTTCTGCAGTAGGATTCAATTCTTTAAATTCGGGAACTTCGATATTAAGATTCTTATGATCAAAAGGTTCTTCTACTTCAGAGTTTATAAGGTCCTTCAAAATTTTCAGGTCCATTACAAAACCAGTTTCAGGATCTGGTTCTCCAGTAACTGAAACAATAAGCTCGTAATTATGCCCATGGTAATTGGGGTTACTACATTTTCCAAAAACCTCAAGGTTTCGCTTATCATCCCAGTCTTTTCTAAAAAGCCGGTGAGCGGCATTGAAGTGAGCTTTTCTGTGGACCGTTACTCTCATAATTCTATATGTGAAGAATACTTATCAAAAATGATCTTGAACCATTCGGTGTAAATATGAGGATTCTTTTTCATATCCACCTTTAGATCATCCAGCGATACCCATTTCCAGGCAGCTACCTCATCTGGGTTAAGGTCTGGGGTTCCCTCGTAATTCCCCACAAGAATATGGTCAAATTCATGTTCTGTAAGTCCATTATCAAAGGGTGCTTTATAGATAAAAGAAATGGTATCCTTTAGATCTGTGGAAAATCCCATTTCTTCCTGAAGTCTTCTCTTACCTGCTTCAACGTTAGACTCCCCTTCTCTTTGATGACTACAGCAGGTGTTAGTCCATAAACCTGGCGAATGATATTTTGACAATGCCCTTTGCTGGATCATCAGCTCATTTTTATCATTAAAAACAAATACCGAAAAAGCTCTGTGCAGTAAAGCTTTTTCGTGGGCTTCTATTTTCTCCATGAGCCCGATTTGTTCGTCTTTATCGTTAACTAATATTACTTTTTCTTCTGCCATTTTTTTAATTGAAGCTCAAATGTACAAAAACAGGGATTTGTATCATAAAGAAGCTGATTAAGCAATTCCTAAAGTTTCAGATTTCCGCTATAAATATCGCAGTTTATTGAAAGTATGAATTCAGACCGGCGGTTCTTTTCATGGTCATTTTCAGAACATCTCACCCCATTCCTGCAATTGTTGATCAGTTCTGTTTCCCCATAGCCCCTGCCTGAAATTCTGGCTTCATCAACTCCCATATTGATAAGATAATCCATGGTGACTGCCACCCGCTCCTTAGAAAGTTTACTATTGTAGCGATCGTCTGCCCTGCTATCTGTATGCGATCTTATATCGATAAGTAATTCTGGGTATTCTAACATATAGGCTGCGATCTCGTCCAGTTGTTTTGCTGCCTCAGATTTAATCTCGGCCTTATCCAAGTCGAATAAAATAGGATTCAGATTCAGCATTTTAGCAAGATCGTCTCCTACCCTGGCCGCAAAGATCTTATCACCCTGTGCATTCTGAAATCTTATAATATTTCCTTTCCGTTTTACTTCTGCTGCGTAAAAACTCCAGTTAAAAAAAGCTCTCATGGCTGCAATATTTTCGGGGGTATCACCTGAAAAATCGTGTGATGCCTGATACATTACCAATCCATTCCTCGCATCACCAAAACCATTCCCATAGATCATAACGGCCCCGGGGCCATTAGAAAGCAATGGAACATCTGGAGCCGATACATCAACAATGATCTGTTTGGCAGATTGACGCCACACATTCGCCTTTTTAGGGTAGAAAATACGTTCAGAACCATTGATTAATGCCTTGTCACTGCGACCCAGGTATTGTGAAACAGGATCGGCAGGAAATTGATGAGTATATGGAGGGGTGGCATACCTGTGTTCAAAATAGGGAATAAGACCAGTGGTCCTGGCCCCTGCCGCGCCTTCCGACAAAAAATTTAACTGGATAATCTTCGTGGTATCTACCCCCGGAACCCTCCCGTATAAATTCTCCAATTGGCTCCCGGCATGGCAACCGGCCCATATCGCACCTTTATATTCCCTGTTCCAGAAATAAAGGTTTTTATGAGTTTCAAATTTTGGTTCAGCATGTGGCATTACGAAGATATCGTCACAAACTCCCAATTCATCAGGTGTTTTCCAGCTGCTGGAATTATAACCTCCATGAGCATCCCCGGGGATTCCGGCTGCTCTAAAATATGCCAGCGCTATACTGCCATTTTGTTTATCTAATGTCCATTTTGGAGCGATAGAAAGATCTGTAAAAACGGGCAAAGACATGTCCTCACTTAAATAAGTTCCCACTATACCTCTATCCTCCCAGTTCTGGATCCTGGATCTCACCTCTGGAGTGATATATGAAACCGGGATCACAAAGGAACCAGATCTAAAATCTTCCTCACCAAGCCGGTAATCGACGCCATCCTTTCTTTTTTCAGGATTTATAATCCATTTAATCTCTACCGGATATTCGCTAAGCAACTCGTAGATGAAACCATAGGGCTTTAAGGCATTAGCATTTGTCTGAGGAGTAATACCAAGGTTAATGGCGTAAGAATCCTTGGCTATGGTTTCGGTATGGATTTGAGAAAATAGGGAGAAACTGAAAATAAAATTTACAGTAAAAAATAAAATTAAAGATCTAAGATCTTGTAGGGTAAAATCCATCATTTCTCACAGGATTACATCAAATATCCGTCTTATAGCACATATACCCAATAAAGTTACTGTTTAATGGTCTAAAGGTGAAATTTCAAGGATAAAAAGGCGACCTCATTAAAAAGGAAATTCGTGAAAATAATAGTATTTTTGCCGCTCCAATATCAGCAGGTATGAAGCATTATCAGAAAGAGATAAATAAAAGAAGGACATTTGGTATCATTTCTCACCCCGATGCCGGTAAAACCACTTTAACAGAGAAGCTTTTGCTTTTTGGTGGTGCTATCCAGGAAGCTGGAGCGGTGAAATCTAATAAGATTAAAAAAGGTGCTACCAGTGACTTTATGGAAATTGAGCGACAGAGAGGGATCTCGGTTGCGACCTCTGTTCTTGCTTTTGAATACCGTGATATCAAGATAAATATCCTGGATACTCCGGGTCACAAGGATTTTGCTGAAGACACCTTTAGAACCCTTACTGCTGTTGATAGTGTAATCGTAGTGATCGATGTCGCTAAAGGGGTGGAGGAACAAACTGAAAAGCTCGTAGAAGTTTGTAGAATGCGTAATATTCCTATGATCGTTTTCATCAACAAACTTGACCGTGAAGGTAAAGATGCTTTTGAACTGCTTGATGAGATAGAGCAAAAATTGAATCTTACGGTGACTCCTTTAAGTTTCCCAATCGGCATGGGCTATGATTTCAAGGGGATCTATAATATCTGGGAAAAGAATGTGAATCTTTTTACCGGGGACCCCAGAAAAGATATAGAAGAAACTGTAGAGATAAGCGATCTTAAATCTGAAGAACTTGATCAATTGATTGGTGATTCTGCAGCAGAAACTCTTAGAGACGAGCTAGAACTGGCGCAAGGAGTCTATCCTGAATTTGACCGCGAAGCTTATCTTGAAGGTAGGTTACAGCCGGTATTCTTTGGTTCTGCCCTGAATAATTTTGGAGTTAGGGAATTACTGGATTGTTTCATCAAGATTGCTCCACCACCGCGACCAAAAGAAAGTGATACCAGGATCGTAAAACCAGATGAGAAAGATTTCACAGGTTTCGTATTTAAGATCCATGCGAATATGGATCCTAAGCATCGTGACAGGCTGGCCTTCATAAAGATCGTTTCGGGAAAATTCGAAAGGAATAAGAATTATCTTCACGTTAGGCATAACAAAAACATGAAGTTCTCTTCTCCAAATGCTTTCTTTGCCGAAAAGAAGGAGATCGTGGATGTTTCCTATCCTGGAGACATCGTTGGGCTGCATGATACCGGGAACTTTAAAATTGGAGACACACTTACTGAAGGTGAAAACCTGATGTACAGAGGGATTCCAAGCTTCTCCCCGGAACACTTCAGATACATCAACAACGCCGATCCTATGAAATCCAAGCAACTGGAAAAAGGAATTGACCAGTTGATGGACGAAGGGGTTGCCCAGTTATTTACTCTGGATATGAACGGCAGAAAGATCATTGGTACCGTTGGAGCACTTCAGTTTGAAGTGATTCAATACCGTTTAGAACACGAATACGGTGCTAAATGTACCTATGAGAATTTGAACGTGCATAAAGCTACCTGGATAGAAGCTGAAGATGAAAAGAGTGAAGAATTCAAGGAATTTAAAAGGGTAAAATCTAAATATCTTGCCAAGGATAAATCTGGACAGATGGTATTTCTTGCAGATTCCCAGTTCTCTTTACAAATGACACAGCAGAAATATCCATCTATCAAATTCCACTTTACTTCAGAGTTTTAAAATTTTGGTAATTATTCTTATCGTGCTGAACTTGATCCAGCATCTTAATTAGAAGAACCTGAAACAAGATAGCTCAGGGTGACGAAATTTTAAAAGTCATTTTGATAGGATAGCTACACCCATAAATTTTACTATTTTCGGGACAAAGTATGCCTATGTCCCAAATCAACCAATTCATTGAAGATTTCGCCTCATTTGTATGGGGTATTCCATTGGTCATCCTGCTTATTGGTGGCGGGATCTATCTCTTAATTTATTCCCGGTTTTTGCCTTTCAGATACCTTGGACATTCGGTAGAAGTGCTTCGAGGTAAATATAATAACCCAGACGACCCCGGCGACATAAATCATTTTCAGGCTTTATCCACAGCTCTGTCCTCTACGGTGGGGATGGGAAATATCGCCGGAGTAGCAGTCGCTATCGCCATAGGTGGTCCAGGTGCGATTTTCTGGCTATGGATAAGCGCTATAGTGGGTATGGCGACTAAGTTCTTTACGAATAGCCTGGCAGTGATGTACCGAGGTAAAGATACCGAAGGAAAAATTCAGGGTGGAGTAATGTATTTTATTGTGGAAGGACTAGGTAAAAAGTGGAAACCACTAGCTGTTTTTTTCGCTGTGGCTGGACTGGTAGGGGCCTTACCGGTTTTCAATGTTAATCAACTTACCCAGGCAATTAATTATATTCTTCTTGAACCCAACAATATTGAAACAGGTTTTACCTCCAGCCTTATAATAGGTATTGCACTTACTCTTATTACCACTATAGTTATTATAGGAGGCCTGGATCGAATAAGCAAAACAGTTTCTAAATTAGTACCGGCGATGGTAGCCTTATATTTTATTTCTGTCCTTGCAATTCTACTGGTGAACTACGAAGTGGTATTGCATTATTTCGGAATGATCTTTACAGATGCTTTTGCAGCGAATAATTATAAAGGAGAACCGCTTCTGGGAGGTTTATTAGGAGGCTTGATCTTACTTGGTATTAGACGTGGTGCATTTTCTAATGAGGCCGGTATAGGTACTGCTACTATGGCTCATGGCGCCAGTAAAACTTCTGAACCTATCAGGGAAGGTCTTATCGCCATGTTAGGCCCGGCAATCGATACTTTGGTGGTTTGTACTTTAACGGCAATGGCCATACTGGTAACCGATGTATGGCAGACAGAGGATGTGAACGGGGTAAGCCTTACCGCTGCAGCATTCGACCAGGCGATCCCATATGTTGGAAATTACCTATTACTTCTTTGTATACTCGCTTTTAGTATCTCTTCGCTTTTCTCCTATTCCTACTACGGAACAAAATGCCTTTCATTCCTGATAGGAGCCGAAAACAAAAAATATTATAACTGGGTCTATATTCTGAGCATAATTATAGGAGCAACCACCTCATTGAGTTTTATCCTGAATTTGATCGACGGATTTTTCGCCTTAATGGCAATTCCAACTATGATAGCCACCTTAATCCTTTCACCTAGGGTTATGAAAGCCGCCAAGGTGTATTTCGCCAAATACAATGATTAGGAGGATTTTTTCTCTTTAAAAATTGAAAATAAAAAAGAGATTTCTCAGTCGCTATGCTCCTTCGAAATGACAATTTTAATCTTGTCAATCAGAGCAACGAAAGAAATCTCTTTTTTAGTAAATCTGTTTAGCTAAACTATGCCTGTCCTGTAGGACCAAAATTAAGCGGTAATGGAGCTTTATCATAATCCCTGATCTCTCCATGAGCCTGCTCAAATTTATTGATGTTATCACCTAAGGCCTTCAATAATCTTTTTGCGTGCTGCGGGGTAAGGATGATCCTGGACTTAACTTTGCTTTTAGGCCTGCCGGGCATGATATTCACAAAATCCACTACAAATTCTGAAACAGAGTGGTTGATGATGGCCAGGTTAGAATAAGTTCCTTCTGCTACTGCTTCATCCAGCTCTATATTGATCTTTCCTTTTTGGTTTTTATGTTTTTTATCGTCTTCCATGATTTAAATTTTCTTCAATTTAATATTTATTTTTTACCTGCTATTTATCGCGTTTGTAAAACACATAATCTGAAACCACGGGATCTATACCTTCTTTTCTGAATTCGGTAGCGATCTGCCCGCGATGATAGGTAGAATGATTCACCATATGGAAAATAATATCTCGAATGGAATTCTCATAATGATCACCTTGAGTATTCCTATACTCCACCACCCTGTCAAGATCCTCTTTTTCCAATACTTCTATGGTAGTCTCAAAGTTCTCCTTCTCTGCATGCTCCATTTGATCCTTATGCAGGTCTTTCCAGAGTTCAATTTGCTCTTCGCTTCCCAGTATCCTGTAATTCCAGATTTTATGAGCATTGAGCGTATGAGACAAAAGAATAATCGCCCTGTCTGGCACTATTAAATGCAGATCCCCATCATTGAATTTCCTAATGATCTCCAGGTTATAATAATGGGAATATTCCAGTAATTGTTTAAAGTACTCCTTCATATATCAAATATCGTTATAAATAAAAAAAGGCCCCACAGTAAGTGAAGCCTTTTTTCTGAAATATTATCAGGAATTAATTATAATTAACTTCCTGTTTCTTCTCAAGCATCTGGTCGAATTCTTCTTTAGAACCAACGATAATGCTATCGTATTTTCTCATACCTGTACCCGCAGGAATTCTATGTCCTACAATTACATTTTCCTTCAATCCTTCAAGTTGATCGATCTTACCGCTTACTGCAGCCTCGTTCAACACCTTAGTTGTTTCCTGGAAGGAAGCAGCCGAGATAAATGACTTGGTTTGAAGTGAAGCTCTGGTAATACCCTGAAGTACCGGATTCGCAGTAGCTGTGATCACATCTCTGGCAGTTGCAAGATTCTTATCTTCTCTTCTAAGAATAGAGTTTTCGTCTCTAAGATCTCTAGGAGTGATAATCTGTCCTGGTTTCAGCCTTTCTGAATCACCTGCATCTTCGATAACCTTCATTCCAAATAATTTGTTGTTCTCATCGATGAAATCATCTTTATGAACAAGTTGGTTTTCAAGGAATATGGTATCTCCCGGATCAACGATTCTTACCTTACGCATCATCTGTCTTACAACAACCTCAAAGTGCTTATCGTTAATCTTCACACCCTGTAAACGGTATACTTCCTGAACTTCGTTCACAAGATACTGTTGTACAGCGTTAGGTCCTTTAATATTAAGAATATCTTCTGGAGTGATAGAACCATCAGAAAGTGGCATACCAGCTCTAACATAGTCATTCTCCTGAACAAGGATCTGGTTAGATAACTTAACTAAGTACTTTTTAACCTCGCCTAGTTTAGACTCAACAATGATCTCACGGTTACCTCTTTTGATCTTACCAAAAGATACAACACCATCAATCTCAGACACAACCGCAGGGTTGGATGGGTTACGTGCTTCGAAAAGCTCAGTCACCCTTGGAAGACCACCCGTAATATCTCCCGCTTTAGAAGATTTACGTGGAATCTTAACCAAAATCTTACCAACTCCAATCTTTTCCTGGTTGTCTACCATAAGGTGAGCGCCTACTGGAAGGTTATAAGATCGAATTACTTCGTCTTTCTTACCTAGGATGTGTAAGGTTGGGATCAATTTCTTGTTACGGGATTCAGAAATCACTTTTTCCTGGAATCCTGTTTGCTCATCGATCTCTACCTGATAAGTAACACCTTGCTCGACGTTCTCATACTTGATCTTACCGGCGAATTCTGAAATAATCACACCGTTATATGGATCCCAAGTACAGATCACATCTCCCTTGCTCACTTTAGCACCATCATTAATATTGATCTGTGCACCGTAAGGAATGTTGTTGTTACTTAATACAACTCCTGTCTTCTTATCCTTGATCTTAAGTTCAGCAGTACGAGAGATCACGATGTCTGCAGTTCCACCATCAGGGGCTTCACCTTTAACAACTTTAAGATCTTCGATCTCTGCAATACCATCAAATCTTGCTTCAAGTTTGTTATCTTCAGAAATGTTACCCGCAATACCACCCACGTGGAACGTACGTAGTGTAAGCTGTGTACCAGGTTCTCCAATAGACTGTGCAGCAACAACCCCAACAGCTTCACCTGTTTGTACGATCTTGTTGGTTGCAAGGTTTCTACCGTAACACTTGATACAGATACCTTTCTTCGCCTCACAGGTAAGTGGTGAACGTACTTCAACACTTTCGATTGGCGCAGCTTCGATCTTAGCAACGATCTCTTCGGTTATTTCTTCGTTTCCAGCAACAATTAATTCATCTGTTGAAGGATTTACGATATCATTAAGGGAAATACGTCCAAGGATTCTTTCTCCTAATGATTCTACTA
Organism: Christiangramia sp.; assembly: GCA_041611635.1. Lineage (GTDB taxonomy): Bacteria > Bacteroidota > Bacteroidia > Flavobacteriales > Flavobacteriaceae > Christiangramia. Next base: position 643 of record JBFIMP010000045.1, on the reverse strand, counting down.
TTTCTTCATTCTTCTTAAGTGGCTTAACTTCTACTCCTCTTAATGTTCCACAGTCATCTTCATTTACAATAACATCCTGAGAAACATCTACCAGACGACGGGTTAGGTAACCTGCATCGGCAGTTTTAAGTGCGGTATCGGCAAGACCTTTACGAGCACCGTGAGTAGAGATAAAGTATTCAAGAATCGAAAGACCTTCCTTAAAGTTAGAAAGAATCGGGTTTTCGATAATTTCACCTCCACCAGAGTTAGATTTCTTCGGCTTAGCCATAAGACCACGCATACCTGTAAGCTGACGAATCTGCTCTTTCGAACCACGCGCACCAGAATCAAGCATCATATATACCGAGTTGAATCCTTGCTTATCCTCACGAATTCGCTTCATCGCCAATTCAGTTAGACCTGCGTTCGTAGAAGTCCAGATGTCAATTACCTGGTTGTAACGTTCGTTATTGGTAATAAGACCCATGTTATAGTTACCAATAATACCTTCTACCTGCTCGTTAGCTTCATCGATCATGGACTGCTTCTCTTCAGGAATGATAATATCACCTAAGCTGAATGAAAGACCTCCACGGAATGCGAATCCATAACCAAGTTCCTTAATATTATCAAGGAATTCAGAAGTTTCAGGAATACTGGT
>JBFIMP010000044.1:0-14218 GCA_041611635.1 Christiangramia sp. | reverse complement strand
GTGTCAAATTCTGCTTTCCTCAGAATAGATTGAATACGGGCATAGGTATACTGAATAAATGGCCCTGTATTCCCTTGAAAATCGACAGATTCTTCCGGGTTGAACAGAATTCGCTTTCTTGGATCTACTTTAAGGATGTAATATTTAAGAGCTCCCAGGCCAATGATCCTGTAAAGTTCTTCTTTTTCGGTTTCAGAATACCCATCAAGTTTCCCCAGTTCTTCTGAGATACTTTTAGCCGTAGCTGCCATTTCTTTAATAAGATCATCGGCATCAACAACTGTCCCTTCCCGGCTTTTCATTTTACCGCTGGGAAGATCCACCATTCCGTAACTCAGATGGTAAAGGGCATCTGCCCAGTCATAACCAAGCTTTTTGAGAATAAGGAACAATACTTTAAAATGATATTCCTGCTCGTTACCAACAGTATAGACCATCTGGTTGATATCGAAATCTGCAAATCTCTGGATTGCAGTTCCAATGTCCTGGGTCATATAAACAGCTGTACCGTCGCTTCTAAGAACGATCTTTTCATCAAGGCCTTCATCACTAAGATCTATCCAGACACTACCATCTTCTTTTTTGAAAAAAACTCCTTCTTCCAGTCCTTTCTGAACATTATCCTTACCTAAAAGGTAAGTTTCACTTTCATAATAGTTCTTATCAAAATCAACCCCGAGGGCATCATATGTTTTTTCAAATCCGTCATAAACCCACTGGTCCATGGTAGACCATAATTTCACAACTTCAGGATCGTTGGCCTCCCACTTCCTTAGCATTTCCTGGGCTTCTACAAATATTGGAGCCTGGGTTTTAGCCTCCTCCTCAGTCTTACCTTCTTCCTGAAGTTGAGCGATCTCTTTTTTATATTCCTGATCGAATTTCACATAGTAATTCCCAACCAGCTTATCCCCTTTCAATCCGGTAGACTCAGGAGTTTCTCCTTCACCAAATTTCTGCCAGGCCACCATGGACTTACAAATATGTATCCCTCGATCATTTATTACCTGTACTTTGTAAACTTTGTTTCCGGCAGCTTTCAGGATTTCAGAAACAGAATATCCTAAGAGGTTATTCCTAATGTGTCCCAGGTGAAGTGGTTTGTTTGTATTTGGAGAAGAATATTCCACCATGATCCCACTAGCATCGCTTTGCGGAAGCAGGACCCCAAAATCTTCACGATCTCTTACATCATTAAAAAAGTTGATGTAATATTTGTCGCTAATCACGATATTAAGAAATCCCTGGATAACATTAAAAGCGGCTACCTCTTCTACCTCGGCCTCAAGATATTTACCAATAGTATCGGCTAATTGTGCCGGATTGGTTTTGATCTGCTTAAGCATAGGGAAAACCACCAAAGTGATATCGCCTTCAAAATCCTTACGTGTAGGTTGAAATTCGATGTTTTCAGGTTCTACTTCATAATGCTTCTTGACAGCTTCGTTAACTTTTGAGGCAAGAATTTGTTCAATATTCATTTTCCTATGCTTTTTGGCTTATTTCCACTAATTAAGTGCGCAAAGATAAAAAGAATTGGAGTTTCGAGAGCCAGGCTTTGTACTCAAATCCTTATATTTAGGAAAAAAGAAATGCTAGTTAATATTTCCTACAATCGGCCGGCGATCTCAGACAAAATTAATAATGAGGTGGGAAAGCCATTTACCCTTTTTGAGAGAGTCAAACTCAAGGGAACGGGGTCTCCCAAATTACATATCACTTCTACCAGCATCGATATCCACAACCTGCTTATTCTAGATAATAATGCCAATGTTTGTAACGTTGAAATGCGCAATAATGGTATTATCGTAATGTTCAGGTCTATCCTGGAAACCTATGCTTTGGTGATCCCCTATTATAAACTTAATCTGTATAAGGGTAAATCTGAAGAATACAGTATCTACAAAGATCACCATTTTATTAAGGTGAAGGCAGATAAACCGGGCATCCATAAGTTTTTCAAGAAGATCCTGGATTATAAATCAGACAACGCGCCTACCCAGGTAGAAGACCTGTAATAATCTTTTGTTTACAAACCGGGATTTATAATACTCTTTGCTTAACGCAAAGTTGATTTCATTTTAATTTTTCTCAGGAAAAGCTGACGCAATTTTGCTGAAAAAATCAATGGAATTATTCATTTACGTTTTCGCAGCCTTATTCTCTGTCATTAATCCTCTGGGAACTGTTCCTATTTTTGTAGGTCTTACCAAAGAAGATACAAGAGCCGAAAGGTCGAGAACTTCAATTTTAACCGCTGTCAATATTTTTGTGATCCTGCTTATTAGTTTTTTCACGGGAAGATATATTCTAAATTTCTTCGGAATAAGTCTTGATTCCCTGAGAATAGCAGGGGGACTCATCATCACGACTTCAGGTTTTGCTTTACTTACCGGCTCCTTCTCAAAACACAAGGGAATGGATAAACCGAAGGTAAAGGAGGATGCTTATCAAAGGGACGCTGTATCCCTTACTCCCCTGGCGATACCAATGCTGGCCGGCCCGGGATCAATTTCATTTTTAATAGGACTTTACCAGGAATACCAATCCTGGAACGAGAAATTGATCGCAGTTGCAGCCATATTTGGGGTTTGCCTGGCTACTCTATTGGTACTAAGAAGTTCTCATTATATAGTCGCGATGCTGGGAGCATCTGGAATTAACGCTATTTCCAGGATCATTGGGTTCATTGTAATTGCAATAGGTGTAGAATATATTAGTTCAGCTATAATGAACATTCTGAACAGCGTTTTTAACTGATCATCTTTTATTAAAAGCAAGACCTCCAATGAGGGAAAGCAATCCAAAGACAATCATGGCATAGGATTGTGTGTTATCCCCATGAGCTTCAAATTGTAACGGACCTGCATCTATAGCGAATTCAGGTGTTACCAGGTTATAAACTCCATATCCAACAAGTCCCACTCCAATAATAAGCAAGACAAATTTCAACACGTTATTCATTTAATAAAGTTTTACTAATCTGAGGTGAAAGTAAGAATTAAATCTCTAATTTGAATTTCAAATTCTTCAAATGCGGATATTAGTTACAGGTGCCAATGGTTATATAGGAATGAGACTACTGCCCCAACTACTTGAGCAGGGCCATGAGATTGTTTGCGCCGTTCGTAACAAAGACCGGTTTACATCTGTTGAAGAACTCAAGCAAAAAGTAGAGATCGTTGAATTAGATTTTCTGGAAGATACCAAGGCCCCGGAAAAGATAAGGAATATCGATGTAGCCTATTACTTAATACATTCCATGACGGCCTCTACCAGTGATTTTGATAAGCAGGAAGCTTTAGCCGCGAAGAACTTTAATAAGATGATGGCCGAAACTTCGGTGAACCAGGTCATCTATCTAAGTGGTATCATCAATGAAGAAAAACTCTCCAAACATTTAAAATCCAGAAAAGCGGTAGAAGAGATCCTGTACAAGGGAGACTTTAATTTAACCGTTTTAAGAGCTGCGATCATAGTGGGATCTGGCAGTTCTTCTTTCGAGATCATCAGAGATCTTTGTGAAAAGTTACCGCTAATGGTTACGCCAAAATGGGTTAAAACAAAATCCCAGCCCATCGCCATTAGGAACATCATACAATTTCTCACCGGCGTTATTGGTCGCGAGGATTGTTATAATGAATCTTTTGATGTTGGTGGTCCAGATGTGCTCACCTACCAGGAAATGATGGAGCAATATGCCGAGGTTCGCGGTTTAAAGATCTGGATATTCGGAGTGCCTTTCATGTCGCCCAAATTAAGCTCCTACTGGTTATATTTTGTAACCTCAACCTCTTACCGCCTGGCGCAGAATTTGGTTGACAGCATGTCTGTGGAGGTCATTACCAGGGACACCAGACTTCAGGAAATTCTTGATATCGAAATGATTTCCTATAAAGAAGCAATAAAACTTGCGTTTTTTAAGATCGAGCAAAATGAAGTAATATCGAGCTGGAAAGATTCATTAAGCAGCGGAAGGTTTAGAAAGGAATTAAATAAATATATACAGATCCCGAAATACGGCTGTATGCAGGATAAAAAATCTGTAAAAGTCGATGATCCGGAAGAAACTTTAGAAAGGGTATGGGCCATAGGTGGACTTACGGGATGGTATTACGGCAACTGGCTATGGAAGGTAAGAGGATATTTGGATAAGCTGGCCGGCGGTGTGGGATTACGCAGAGGAAGAACTAATCCCAATAAGATTAACGCCGGGGATTCCCTGGATTTCTGGAGAGTATTACTTGCCGATAAAGAAGAAAAAAGATTATTGCTTTTCGCCGAAATGAAAGTCCCGGGAGAGGCCTGGCTGGAATTTAAAATAGACGATAATAATGTTCTTCATCAAAATGCCACTTTCCGGCCTAAAGGCTTACTGGGACGAGCTTACTGGTATGCCATGTATCCTTTTCACTTTTTCATTTTTGAAGGTATGATCAACAGAATTGCCAAGGGTAATAAAAAATCCTAATTTGAAGCCTTTAGAAATTACACGTATCAATACAGCTTAAATATATTGCTTAGAAATAAAGTTTTTTCGATCCCGGCCATCCTACTTTTTGTAAGCTCGATCCTGATCATTCTGTTCACAGATGAGTTTTACAATAGTATAGAAATTGTCTCCATATGGGTAAGAGAATACTTCGGAGCCTTCTATCTATGGCTAGGCCTAGCCTGCGTATTTTTTCTTCTCATCATCGCTTTTTCAAAATTTGGAAAGGTTAGGCTGGGCAAATCCCCTCCAGAATTCGACAGGCTTTCCTGGATCGCCATGTTATATTCTGCAGGAATGGGAGCCGGGATACTTTTAAGAGCAGTGCAGGAACCTGTATACATGTATCTGAATCCACCCATAGAAAATGGATCATCTAAAAACCTGATAGCTTTAGAATATACTTTTTACCAATGGGGATTTACAGCCTGGGCCTTTTATGGAATATTTGCCCTGATCATTGCCTATGCTGTATTTGTTCGAAAAGAACAGGTTAGCCTGGGGTCCTCTTTGATACAATTCAAAAAATTTAAATACATGCCTGCCGGGGTGAATATCTTAACCATTTTGACTACGGTAGCGGGGCTAGTGGCCGCCATTGGACTGGGAACCACTCAAATTGAAGGCGGAATAAGCCACCTAACCGGCAGGCCTTCAGGAAATCTTTTACTTATCCTGGCATTGACGCTCTTGATCTGCCTGCTAGCATTTTTCTCGGCCTGGGCTGGGGTAAAAAAAGGAATCAAAAGAATCTCGAACTGGAATATTTATACCACCCTTTTTATTCTTTTCTGCGTTTTAATCCTAGGCGATACCACAAAAATTTTCAGCCAGTTTCTGGAATCTTTCTCTTATTATATCATGGATTTTATTCCCCTTAGTCTGGCTACGGGAAAATTTGATCCGGGAAAACAATTCCTTACCGACTGGACTTATTATTACTGGGCTTTCTGGCTGGCATGGGCTCCTTTCACCGGGGTATTTATAGCTAGAATTTCCAAAGGCAGAACGATCAAAGAAATGATACTTGGCGTTTTACTGATCCCATCTATAGGAAGCTTTTTCTGGTTCAGCGTTTTTGGTTCATCTGCTTTTGATATCATAGACACTTCAGGGACCGACCCCAATTTATTCAACAATGTTTTCACTTCGGTCTTTATATTTTTTGAAAGTCTTCCATTTTCCGGTATTTCGAACATCATTATAATTCTTCTACTTATAAGCTTCCTTGTAACCTCGGTAGATTCAGCGATATTCGTTTTGAGCATGTTCAGCGATAGAGGTAATGAAGAACCCGCAAAGAAATACCGGTTGATCTGGGCCGTGCTTCTATTTATCTTTTGTGAAGCGATCGTGATTTTAGGAAATGTGAAACCCGAGAGCAACGTCCTCACCGCCATGCAAAAGTTCCTGATCATTAGCTCACTTCCATTTGCGCTTCTAACTACCCTGATGATGTTCTTCTTTGTATTACAGCTTTTTAAAGACCCCGCTCCTCAATCCTGAAAACCTGTTAGTGCTATACAATTTTCACCTCCCGCCATATTTATAACTTTAATGGCTTAATTATTAATCAATTGATGTGTTTAAAAACCATTTCAACATTTAATCTTTTACCTTTAAAAAAACTTACGGTGAATGACAAACAAAGATTAGATTTAAAGATCTACTTGAAGTTTCGACCAAAATAACCGGAAAGAGACATGATATTACCGGTTAAAAATCTTCTGAAGAATTTATAAAACAAGACAAAAAAAAAGGTGACTTAAATGTATCACCTTTCTAAAATTATATTTCAATCAGATTTAAGCCTTCGGCAGAAAAACCTCGGCCATCATACATCTCGCACTACCACCTCCACAGGTTTCTATAGTCTGGATTTCAGAACTTAAGATTTCACAATATTTCTCGATGCTTTTAATCTGTTCATCGGTCAAACTTCTGTGGGCTCTGGCACTCATCACCAGATATTTTTTACCCTCGGCACCTTGAACCTGAAGCATATTACCAGCAAATTCATGCATCTGTTGCTCGGTAATGGAAATAATTTCCTTACCATCCATTTTCAAATGCTTTACTACGTTCTTACGCTCTTTTTTATCATCTATGGTATCAAGGCAAATAACGGCGAATTCATCTGCGATACACATCATCACATTCGTATGGTAAATAGGCAATCTCTTATCACCAACAGTTTGGTAGGAATTGAATATTACCGGAGTAAATTCGAAATCTTCACAAAATTCGATTAGGAGTTCCTCATCGGCTCTTGGAGAGATCGCGCAATAAGCTTTTTGGTTTACACGATCAAGGATTAAACTTCCCGTACCTTCAAGGAATACATCATCTTCCTCGGCTACGGTATAATCCACTATATCGGTGATCTTAAATCCAGCTTCTTCCAGCTTAGCGAAATATTCCAGGCGGCGTTCTTTTCTTCTATTCTCAGCAAACATGGGAAACAAAGCAATTTGCCCGTCTTCATGAAAGGAAACCCAGTTATTAGGAAAAATGGAATCTGGAGTATCATCTTCAGGCACATCATCTACGACAACCACATTAACCCCAACAGACCTTAATTTTTCAACGAAAATATCGAACTCCTGGGTCGCAATCTCGTTAATATCATCTCCTTCCAGCTTGGTCTGAAAATAATTGTTTACGGCAGTTTGTTCATTCATTCTGAATCCTACCGGTCTAACCATCAATATTGTATCTGTAATCTGTTTCATCATAATTTCTTTATTCTCTAATTAAAGGCAAAGTTGAACAGCGTAGCAAACCTTCCTGCTTAGAAATTTCGGCATATGGAACTTCCTCTACCGTAATTCCCTGCGATCTTAACCATGAATTTAATCTCGTGAAACCTTTCTCAGAGATCACCACATCTTCAGATATCGAAAAGATATTTGAATTCATATTATACATTTCATCTCTGGTAATCTCATAAATATTATCCTTTCCAAAATAATTCACGAGCCAATGGTATTCCTCTTCAATAAGAAAACCACCTTTATATATTATCGCCTTATCTTTTCCTACAGGCTGAAAACAACAATCTAAATGCAGAGCATTATCTTTTGCGACCGTATTAGACTTTTTAAGACTGAAAGAAACGATCTTTTTCTCCGGAAACACCTGTTGCAAAGCCTCTACAGCCTTTAAGTTTGTTCTTGCAGTAATGTAATCCTTGTAATCCTTTCCCTTATAGGTACCCACGAAAATATGATCTCCCATTGGCATTACGTCACCTCCCTCTATATGAGCATCTTCTGGCAATGTAATTATTTTAGAAGGATCAATTTGATTTAAAACATGTTCTATAGCTTCGATCTCCATACCGCGATCTGGAAGTATATTCGATTTAATAAACTTATCGTCTATCACAAACGCTATATCACGGGTAAAGATCTGGTTATAATCTTGAATTATTTTAGGCCTAAAAACCTCAACATCATATTTTTTTAGAACAGAGGCTACAGCCTCCATTTCTTTGATCATATCCTCCTCTTTTGGATAGGTCCCGGCTTTAATATGTTCTTTAGACTTGGGATCATATGCCTCTTCCAAGGTAGGAATGGGACCATTACTTTCAGCTGTGCCCAGCACTACCGCTTTTAGTCTTGAAGTTTCATTGGTTATATGCAGGTTCATTATATAAGATTTTGACAAATATAAAAAAGCTCCATCCCATGATGAAGCTTTTTCAATTAATTAGTTTCAGATCAAACCTGATAATTATCTACTACCAAGAGGTTTAAAATCCCTGTGATTTTCACCTGTGTATATCTGGCGTGGACGACCGATTGGTTCTTTCTTCAATCTCATTTCTCTCCATTGCGCGATCCATCCTGGAAGCCTACCTAAAGCAAACATTACCGTGAACATATCCACCGGAATGCCAAGGGCACGATAGATAATTCCTGAATAGAAATCTACATTTGGATATAATTTTCTCTTTACGAAGTAATCGTCTTCTAATGCTTCTTTCTCAAGTCCTTTAGCAATATCAAGAACCGGATCCTCAACACCTAACTGCCCAAGAACTTCATCTGCAGATTTCTTGATGATCTTAGCCCTAGGGTCAAAGTTCTTATATACACGGTGACCAAAGCCCATCAAACGGAAAGGATCTTCCTTATCCTTGGCCTTTTGCATGAATTTGTGAGTATCTCCACCATCTTCCTTGATTTTTTCAAGCATTTCTATCACCGCCTGGTTTGCTCCACCATGAAGTGGTCCCCAGAGCGCAGAAATACCTGCAGAAAGTGAAGCAAAAAGACCTGCATGAGAAGATCCAACCATTCTTACCGTAGAGGTAGAACAGTTTTGTTCATGATCTGCATGTAAGATCAATAGTTTATCCAGTGCATCGATTACAGCCTTATCTACATTATAAGTTTTGTTTGGCTTCTCAAACATCATTTTATGCAGATTCTCTACATAACCAAGATCCTCATCTCCATAATTTAGCGGAAGACTGTTTTTCTTTCTTAATGTCCATGCAGCAAGTACCGGGAATTTACCTAAGATCTTTACTATAGCCTTATACATATCCTCTTCTGAAGAAACATCTACAGAAGATGGGTTGAAGGCGATCAAGGCACTGGTCAAAGATGAAAGAACCCCCATTGGGTGGGCAGACTTTGGAAATCCATCAAGGATCTTCTTCATCTCCTCATCCACATGAGACTGTTCTTTAATGTCGTTAGTAAACTTTTCTAATTGTGCTTTATTTGGTAATTCGCCAAATATCAACAAGTATGCTACTTCAAGAAAATCAGCTTTCTCTGCAAGATCTTCTATCGCATAACCACGATACCTTAAAATACCTTTTTCACCGTCTAAAAATGTGATAGCACTCTCGCAGCTTCCAGTATTTTTAAACCCAGGGTCTAAGGTAATAAGACCTGCTTCCGCACGCAGTTTTTTAATATCTATCCCTATTTCATCTTCGGTTCCCACTGTCACGGGAAACTCATATTTCTTTCCGTCAAATTCGAGTGTCGCTGTTTTAGACATATTATATATAGTTCTTTTAAATTAATTTTTAAGGATTGCTAAATTACGAAATTTAGTGTTAAAATAATTTTAAGCCTAGTAAGGAAATTTCACAAATAGCTTGATTTTATTCAGTTTTCGTGAATTTTAACTATAGTCTACCAAAAACTTAAGGCAGTTTTAATAAGAAAGACCGGAATATGGAAAAAATCCAGCCTGGGATATTAAGTCTCTATATAGAAATAGAAAGCATCTTTACTTCCCGGGAATTCAAAAAAACAGCGATTTTATATACGGTATAAATCTTTATAATAATCGTCTACAGATTTCTCCCAGGTAAATCTTTGCTTTTTAGCATTGGCACAAATCTTCTTCCATTGCCTCTTATCATGGAAAAACATATCGACTGCTTCAGAAAATACAGAAACAAAGTTACTGGTCTTCTCGCCAATAGTATCTCCTTCGAAACTGAATCCAGTTTCTTTATGCCGTACGGTATCCTTTAATCCACCGGTATGATGAACCAGGCATGGCTGCCCGTTTCTCATGGCCAGCATCTGGCTTATGCCGCAAGGCTCGAACTGACTGGGCATCAAATAAAGATCTGAATCCTGGTAGAGCATATCTATGATGCTATCTGATTGCGCATTGATGAATATGAAATTTTTGTACTTATAACTGGCTTCCCTGAAAATCGATTCATATTCGGGAGCACCGGTTCCGAGTAATATATAAACTCCGTTCACCTCAGAAAGCTTTTCCATTAGCCTTGGTAAGAGTTCTGGATCTTCTCTGAAAAAAAAGAATTTTTGTTCCGTCAACCTGGCTACACTGCTGCAGATAAAATCTGGCTTATGTTCCTGCCATCGGGTTATCTTTTCACCCGTGTGCGCCAAATAGTGGGCTTTATAATCTTTTTTCTCTTCCTGCAACCATCTAAATAACCTTCTTACACATTGACGGAGAAGAATTCCTTTCTCAACCTGTGTAATATTAGTATAATTGGCGCCATTCAATATTCCGAATAATCGCTTCTCCTCGCTCGCTTTTTTAAGGTCCTCTTCCAGGCCTTCACCACCAATAAAATGAGGCGGATCACTTGGTTTCTGAATATCCACCATATAAGATGGTGAGACTGTATGCACAGCATCTGCCAGCCGAATTCCAACTGCCATTAGATTTATACAATCTGGATAACGACGATCATAAATTTTTTCCCGGTCGTAATTCACATCAGGGAAAAATGCCTGAACAGAAGAATAATTATTATCAAATGGCCTGATGCCCTGTATCGCAAGATTATGGATAGAATAAACTATTCTTATTTCTTTTAGGATCTTAAACCTCGGATTGAATTCCCTTAGAAATAGCAACATACTGGCATGCCAGTCGTGTAGGTGAATGATATCGATCTTTCCAAATACACCTTCTCTAACCGCTGCGGCTATACCCGTACAGAAAAGAGAGAACACATTAGCGTCTGTATAGAATGGTTGCTCAGCATCATTAAAATAAATATGAGCTATATCCCCGGCTTTTATGTCTGGGTGATGAAATACATAATGTTTAATTCCATCAATTTGCTTTTTTCCAGGAACTTCGTAGATCTCTCCATTATGAGGCACGCCGCGAAAAACGAAATTTACATCGGCAACCTTCTTAGCTTCCTGAATATGCAATCTGGAATAAGACGGTGTAATTACCTTAGCCAGGTCGGCTCTTGCAGCGATCTGCCTGGGCACATCTCTTACAACATCTCCCATTCCTCCCGCCTTACAGCGCGGAATGCCATCATTTTCTGCAGCAACAAATAAAAAATTGGTATTCAAGGTTACGGTTGGTTAATAATTTGAAATTAATGATTAAGATACAGGATTCAGTACGATTTTGATTAAATGATTGTTAATATAAAGGATATCTGGTATTGTTTCCAAAAAAAAAGCCCCTTCTTACGAAGAGGCTTTTAAATTATAATATTTAGAGACTATTTTATTTTGAAAGCTTTATCCTGAGGATAATAAGCTACATGTCCTAATTCTTCTTCAATTCTAATTAGTTGATTGTACTTAGCCATACGATCACTACGAGATGCAGAACCGGTTTTTATCTGTCCAGTATTTAAAGCAACTGCAAGATCTGCAATAGTATTATCTTCAGTTTCTCCCGAACGGTGAGACATTACCGAAGTATATCCAGCATTATGAGCCATATTCACCGCAGCAATAGTTTCAGTTAAAGTACCTATCTGGTTAACTTTGATTAAAATTGAATTTGCAATATCCTCTTTTATTCCTCTTCCCAGACGCTCAACATTGGTTACAAAAAGATCATCACCTACCAGCTGAACTTTATCTCCAATCTTATCGGTAACAGCTTTCCAGCCTTCCCAGTCATTTTCGTCCATTCCATCTTCAATCGAGATAATTGGGTATTTAGACGCCAGTTCTGCAAGATAATCTGCCTGCTCCTGGCTGGTTCTAACCTTACCTTTATCCCCTTCGAATTTAGTGTAATCATACTTTCCATCAACGAAAAATTCTGCAGCAGCACAATCAAGAGCGATCATCACTTCCTTACCTGGTTTGTAACCCGCTTTTTCGATTGCGTTCAGGATCGTATCCAATGCATCTTCAGTCCCATCAAGGGTTGGAGCGAAACCTCCTTCATCACCTACGGCAGTGCTTAGACCACGATCGTGAAGTACTTTTTTAAGATTATGGAAGATCTCTGTCCCCATTTTCAACGCATGGGAAAAACTTTCAGCCATTACTGGCATGATCATAAACTCCTGAAAAGCGATAGGAGCATCACTGTGAGAACCTCCATTGATGATGTTCATCATTGGTACAGGTAGTGTATTAGCGCTCACCCCACCAACGTATCTGTAAAGAGGCATATTTAATTCATTAGCCGCCGCTTTTGCTACTGCCAGGGAAACACCTAGAATAGCATTCGCTCCTAATTTCGATTTATTGGGAGTACCATCAAGATCGATCATCATTTGGTCGATCAGGTTTTGTTCAAATACAGAATAACCCAAAAGTTTCTCGGCGATCTCACCGTTTACATTTTCGATGGCTTTCTGAACTCCTTTTCCCATGTAATCCTTACCTCCGTCACGAAGTTCAACGGCCTCATGTTCTCCTGTTGAAGCTCCCGAAGGAACCGCAGCACGACCCATAATTCCATTTTCTGTATAAACATCTACCTCTACAGTAGGATTTCCTCTTGAATCAAAAATCTGACGTGCGTGAATATCTAATATAGCGCTCATATTATCTTAAATTTTTTAGTTAGTTCAACAAACCGCAAGATACAAATACAAGGATTAAAAACCGACTGAGACCTTTAGTTTTAAAGCATTTATAACATTAAAACACACTAAAACGTTTTCGATTTAGAAACTTTCTATCATAAAGCGGAAAAGAGATCATAATAAACACGAAAACCCAGACCAATTCCGTCTGAACTGCCTCCGGAGGGGTCTAAATCCTGGTCTGAAAAGCTAAGCTCTTCAATTATTTTTTCAGAATCGAAAAGGGTATATTTTAAATATACCGCAAACCAAAGATGGTCCACATCGAAAATCTGGCCTTCAACCCCTGCGGCAAAACTCCAGAAAGATTGGTTAGCTGACACTTTTTCGCGTTCCTCCAGCGCATAAAGGTTTCCGTTGTACACAAGATAATCTCCACGAGCATTAACTTTCCCAATATTGTATTGTGGTAAAATCACCAAAGCCGCCTCTTCGTTTCCAAACTTCAACTTGGGAGCTATTGAAAAGAAATAAGATGAAAATTGGGTCTTTAGTTTAGCTTCAGGGATCGAGTTAGGTTCACCTATGTAATTAAACTCCATTTCAGCCGGAGAACCAAGGTAGGCATCGAAACCAACTTCTGGTGCCAGAAACTTCCATTTAAATAATTGCGAACCAAATTGCAGGGCGACATAAGAATTAGCCTCAAATCCCTTATCGCGATAGTATTCTGCCCCGGCATAAACTACAGGATGTTTTTGCGCGAGGGAAACAGTACTGCAAATAAAGGTCAATATGAAGATTATCGAGCGACCAGCCATCCTAAACGCAATCCGAATAATGGTCTTAAGTAAGTATCCCCACCATCATTAAATCCCAGACCAAGACCTAAATTCAGGTTCAATTTAAATCCGCTATTATATACGCGTTGCAATCCCCAGGCTGGACCTATAAAAGCACCATACTCATTTTCATATTCAAGATCACCGAAAATTGGTTTTCCACTGGTGATAGATGCAACACCGGCAATATAATTCGCAGAATTCTCTGAGGTCTTTTTCCCTTTATCTGCCCTTTTTTCAAAATTGTAATAATATCTGTATTGTCCCTCGAAACCCGGGTAAAAACCATAATTCTCACCGGTTATAGAAGAATAATGGTAAGCGAAGCCTACACCAAGATCCAAATCTATAGTAGAATTATCTGAAACCGAAAACTCATATTCGGCTGAGGGAGCTAATAAATTTAAGGAGAACTGGTTATCTGTTTTAATATCCTGGGATAAGGATTTAATACTGATTAATAAAAAAGCAATAATTAGATATTGTTTCATTCGGGGAGAATTTAGTAAAAACCAAAGCTAAACCAATAATTTTTAAACCAAAATTTATTTTATCCCTAGGAGTAATAAAAAAAGACCGGAATAAATCCGGTCTTCTTATTTTCAATATTTTGAATGTATTAAGCTT
>JBFIMP010000043.1:0-14298 GCA_041611635.1 Christiangramia sp. | reverse complement strand
TCTTCAGGTTCTTCCCTGAATCTTTTGATATTGCGATACATCTCTTTTGAAACCGGATCATCTTTACCTCTTAACCAGTTGGATAGAACATCAACTTTTTGATTGGCTATAGATCTCACCAGAGGTGTTGCTTTATCATTGATTGCCAGATTCAGCAAATGTTTTAAAACATTGAAATTGATCGTATTCTGGACACTTGCCACATAGCTATCCTTGTTAATGTCTTTTATAGTATTAGAGATCATTTCTTCCAGCACATATTCCAGTCCCGGAAGATCTTTATTTAAAGCATGCTGCTGCACCAGTCTTTCTGCCCTGGCGGGATGTAGCAATAAAGCCAGGGTCATTTCACTTGCCGTAGCCGGAGCGCCTAATGCGTCAAAAGCCACGTCACTATTACTTTTAAATGATTCTCTGTCTCTGCCATAGCCAAAAGCCCTAGGCGGAAATAATTTCAGTTTATCCTTCGGAATGGCAAGTTCTTCAGCAGTTAGCGTTTTAAGAATACTCTCCAAGGCTTTTTCCTGAAGTTTTGCATCAAGATGTCTAACAATAGTATTATTACCTCCTTTTACCGCGTAATTGTACTCCAGGCCTCCTATAAGTTTTACCGCGGCTTCGGTCTGATACCTGTGGAAAAAATAAAGAGGTACAAAAATATCTTCCAGGACCGTATATGGCTCATTGGTCCTGATGTTGTCCTTTGAAAAATTCTGGATGGCTTTCTTCCTTATTTCAAGAACCCTTTCCAGTTCCTCTGCTGCATCGTTACCATTATCCCACAAGTGAGCAAAGGCATGAGCCCCACCGGCGGCCCTGGCATCAGAATCTGTTATAAAGGTAAGTCCGTCAACGCGGGCTTTTTCCAGTACAGAATTAAGGTACTGCCTTTCTTCCATGCCTTGAGGAATATCACTATAACTATATTTCACGGTTACTTTATCCCACTCTCCTATTCCAGTATCATAAGCGTTCGCAAATTCAATTGTACCATTATTAAGTTCGAACTGCGGATGTGGATAATCCATTACTGAAGCCCGGTTACTGCTGCTGGCAGCAAAATTATGGGTGAATCCTATGGTATGACCAACCTCGTGAGCAGAAAGTTGCCTGATCCTGGCCAGGGCTAGTTCCATCATGGGATCGTGATTAGAATCACTCTCTGCAAAAGGTTTATCCATCATTGCCTGGGCGATCATAAAATCCTGACGTATTCTTAAACTTCCTAAGCTCACATGTCCTTTGATGATCTCTCCTGTTCTGGGATCAACAACGCTTGCTCCATAGCTCCAGCCTCTGGTAGACCTATGCACCCACTGGATCACATTGTATCTTACATCCAGGGGATCTGCACCTTCCGGCAATATTTTCACCTGGAAGGCATCTTTATATCCAATATTCTCAAAAGCCTGATTCCACCAGCTCGCTCCTTCCAGTAAAGCTGAACGAACAGGCTCAGGAGTTCCCGGGTCCAGGTAATAGATAATTGGTTCTACAGCTGGACTTATTTCTGCATCAGGATCCTTTTTCTTTAAACGATGCCTTATAGCATAGCGCTTCTTAATAGGCTCAAAAACCGGCGAAGCATAATCCATATAGGAGATAAAGATCGCCCCGCTACGTGGATCAAAGATTCTTTTTTCATATTCATCATCTGGTAATTTCACAAATGAATGATGCTGGGTAACACTAATATTTTTAGCATCTGGGACAACAGAATTAATGGTCCTGCTTTTAGGTTCTCCTTCAAAAGTAAGCAGCGCTTCAAATTCTACATTTTCAGGAAATGCTTTTGTTCGATCAAGAGACAGAGCACTTTTAGATTTATCCAGCTTGTAGGTGCCGTATTCTCCTTTTTTCAAGGTTTCAGCAACCCCGTGGGTGTCCTGCATCAGGAACGGTGTAAAATCAATGACGTACTTTCCATCTTTTTCCTCCTTGATCTCAAATCCAAAGAGAACAGATCTCGCAAAGGCTTCGGCTACACTTTCTTTTTCTGACGTATTCTCGGTGATCGCTCTGTATTTCTGATTTGGCTGAATTAATAATAATTTATTACCCGCTTTCTGAAACTTTACTACTGCCTCTCCCCCTAACTGCCCGCGGTCTAATCCTATATCATTAGATCCAACACCAGTGGTTAAGAAGTGAGTATAAAGAAATTCGGTTTCGAGGCTATCTACCTCCAGGTAAATTTCATCTTCCTTTTCGTTGTAATGGAAGTTAAAATAACCTTCATAATTCTGAAGATCTTCTTTCTTTTCCAGGAATTGAGCCTTCATAGCAAATGACATACTGAAGGCCAGAATAATACAGGTAATCTTATACATAGAGTATTTATTTTAAAGCTGTCTAAAACTAAAAAATATTCGTTAAATCCT
The DNA here is from genome assembly GCA_041611635.1 of Christiangramia sp. GTDB lineage: Bacteria > Bacteroidota > Bacteroidia > Flavobacteriales > Flavobacteriaceae > Christiangramia. Next base: position 11,917 of record JBFIMP010000043.1, on the reverse strand, counting down.
TTCCCGAAACTCCCTTTAATTCTATTTTTACGTCAAATCAACCATGAATGATAACAATAGAGAACATTAGAGATCTTAAAGAGCGCCTGGTTGCGTTAAGGAGGTATCTTTGACATTGATGCCAAAAAGATCGAAATAACCAATATGGAGGAAAAGACTTTTGCTCCTGATTTCTGGGATGACCCTAAAAAGGCTGAACAGATCATGAAAGAAGTCAATTCTGAAAAAAGCTGGGTGGGAGATTATGAAAAAGCCGAAACCCTGGTAGAAGACCTTGAGGTCATCTTTGAATTTTACAAGGAAGATGAAGCCACAGCCGAGGATGTTCAGGACAGATATGATAAAGCTTTGGACCTTGTAGAAGACCTTGAGTTTAAAAATATGCTTTCTGAAGAAGGAGACAGTATGAGCGCTGTTCTTCAGGTAACAGCTGGTGCTGGTGGTACCGAAAGTTGTGACTGGGCAGAGATGCTCATGAGAATGTATCTCATGTGGGCTGAAAAGCGCAAATTTAAGATACGTGAACTTAACTACCAGGCAGGTGACGTTGCCGGAGTTAAAACAGTGACGCTTGAAATCGAAGGTGAATTCGCTTTTGGCTGGCTTAAAGGTGAAAATGGAGTGCACAGGCTGGTAAGAATTTCGCCCTTTGATTCCAATGCCAAAAGACATACCTCATTCGCTTCAGTATATGTATATCCACTGGTGGATGACAGTATAGAAATAGATATCAATCCTTCAGATCTAAGCTGGGAAACCATGAGATCCTCTGGAGCAGGTGGGCAGAATGTAAATAAAGTGGAGACAGCGGTAAGGTTGCGCCACGCTCCTACCGGAATTGTTATTGAGAATTCTGAGACCCGGTCTCAACTAGAGAATAAAAATAAAGCCATGCAGCTTTTAAAGAGTCAGCTTTTTGAAATTGAACTTCAAAAAAGACAGGCCCAAAGGCGCGAGATCGAGGATTCGAAGATGAAAATAGAATGGGGGTCACAAATAAGAAATTATGTGATGCATCCATACAAACTCGTTAAGGACGTGAGAACCGGCGAGGAAACAGGTAATGTAGATGATGTGATGAACGGGGATATAGACCAATTTTTAAAGTCTTTTTTAATGATGATGGGACAACGGAACGAAGATTGATTAAATCCCGGTCTGTATAAGTTTTAAAAATTGAAATAACTGATTATTTTATAAAAGGAATAAAATGCTAAGAATATATCATAATACGAGATGTAAAAAGTCCAGGGAAGGACTTGAAATTTTGAAAAATTCAGGCAAAGATTTTGAAATAAAAGAATATCTTAAAGAACCTTTAAACGAAGAGGAATTGGGGAAGCTTATCAAAAAACTTGATATCACTCCAATTCAACTGGTTCGGAAGAACGAGAAGGTTTGGAAAGAAGATTATAAAGACAAGGACCTTAGCGACAAAGAGCTTATAACTGTAATGGTGAAAAACCCTAAGCTTATAGAAAGGCCAGTGGTCGAAACAGAAAAAAATGCTGTAATAGGAAGGCCGCCTTCAAATATTGAAAAACTGCTTTAAAACGACAGAAATGAAACTTCAACATAAAATAGCATTGATTAGTGTGGCTGCCGCAGCGGTAGCAGGTTTCGTTTATTCCCAGATCTATATTCATGAGAAAAACAGGAAAGAGATCAGGGAAGTTGCAGGAGAACTTGCCTCCACCTGGAAAACACAACTACAACTTAATGCAGAGCAAACTCAAATGCTCGAAGATTCGATCATTGAGTTTACAATAAAGAAAAATGAGATCATCAATTCAAGTCTGGGTATCAATCAGCAAATAAACAAACTCAAGACTATTCAGAACAGTGAATATAAATCCTTGAAAAAATTTCTTTCTGAAGATCAGTTCGAAAATTATGTATTTCTCAACAAACAACTCACGCGTAAATCCTGAGCTTAAATCCATTAAAAGAACTGTTTAATGTTTTGTGGTTTTTGTTTAACAAAATATTAACCGTCATGGATTAAACCATCTCCCCTCTTACTGGTCATAGAACAAAAATTGATAATGACCAATAAAAAATTATTTACCCTCAGTTTGCTTCTGGGATTGTGCAGCGTTTTATTTTTCCCTGGATACGCGCAGGGACCTTCCGGATTTAAGAAAAACACCATTACAGGTAAAGTAATAGACGATGAGCTCAATGTTCCGTTGGAATATGCCACCATATCTGTACAAAATGTTGAAGATCCATCAGATCTAACTGGTGGAATTACAGATGCAAACGGTGAATTTTCTATAGAGGTCAAGGATGGAACTTACAATATCATAGTAGAATTCATCTCTTATAAAACTAAGGAATTTAAAAACCGTAAGGTTTTAAATGATCTAAATCTGGGCACGATAAAACTAGGTCTGGGATCTGAAAATCTGGATGAGGTTGTTGTAAGAGCCGAAACGACTCAGGTAGACATAAGGCTTGATAAGAAGATATATAATATTGGTAAAGATCTTACTACGGCAGGTGGAACGGTAAGCGATGCTTTGAGCAATGTTCCATCTATCTCTGTAGATATTGAGGGTGGGATTAGCCTTAGAGGGAATGATAACGTTAGGATACTTATTAACGGTAAGCCTTCAGCCATGGCCGGTTTTGGAAACGCAGATGTATTAAGCCAGTTACCAGCTGAGGCCATCGAAAGAGTTGAGGTGATCACCTCCCCTTCTGCCCGTTATGATGCTGAAGGTACTGCCGGGATCATTAATATCATTTTACGAAAAAAGGAAACTTTAGGGTTTAATGGTTCTCTAAATCTTAATGCTGGAATTCCCGAGAACGCCGGCATCTCAGCTAATCTTAATTACCGTACAGATAAATTCAATCTCTTCACTACTACAGGGTACCGCTACAATGAATCTCCCGGATATGCATTTTTTGATACAAGATATTTCGAGCCAAGAGAAGATGTTTTCCTGGGGAATCTAGAGTATGACCGGAATATTGAAGACAGGGATTACGATAGGATTAACCGTGGATTCAACACGAATTTTGGTATGGAGTATTATATATCTGACCTTTCTTCTATCACCGGATCCATATTTTACCGTCTTGGAGACGATCGTGATGTAACACGAAATCAAAACGATTACATCCTTAATGGTGAAAACCTCCTGGGAACTAATCGTATGGAAGTGGAAAACGAAGAAGATGAAAGTATACAGTTCTCTCTAAATTATATTAAGAAATTTGACAACAAGGGACATGAGCTTACTGCCGACTTTCAATTTGAAAATGATAGTGAAACACAGGATGCTTTTATAAACGAGCCGGTTATTTACAATAATACCGATACAGCAGCTATCAGGGTTCCTGCAGAATCAACGATTACCAAAGAAGACCAGAAGGAATATCTCTTACAGGCAGATTATGTAAGACCTATAGGTGAAGAATCTCAATTTGAAGCGGGATATCGTGGAAATATTGAAAATGAGGTTACAGATTATGAACTATATCAGGAAGATGCTGACGGGAACTTCATTTTGAATGAAAATCAGACCAACGTTTTCGATTATACTGAAAATGTACAGGCACTTTATTCGCAGTATGGAACCAAATTTGGTGATTTTAGCTTCCTCCTTGGATTGCGTCTCGAAAACACCAACTTAAAAGGAAAGATCGATTCAGAATTGACGGAAGAAGAATTACAGGAAGAGTTTTCTTTTAATATAGATACAGATTTCGATAATAATTACCTCGGCCTATTCCCTACCGTAAACATTATATACGAATTGGGAGAGGAAGAAAACATCACCCTGGGGTATAACCGAAGGATCAATAGGCCAAGAGGCTGGTATATTAATCCATTTCCCTCCAGAAGCAGCCGGAACAATATTTTTCAAGGAAATCCTAACCTAAACCCGGCATTCTCAAATGCATTTGACCTGGGATATCTTAAACGATGGGAAAAGTTCACTTTAACCTCATCTGTATATTACCAAAGAGAGACCGATGCTTTCCAGAGAGTTCAGGAAGAAGTATTTATCTCTGGTCCAGGTGGACAGGATATAGAAGTGATAAGGAGTATTCCTTTTAACCTTGCTACCAATGACAGGATGGGTGGAGAAATTGGTTTCTTGTACAATCCGGCAGAATGGTTAAGACTAAATGGTAGTGCGAATTTATTCCGCTTTAAACTTGATGGTGAATTTAACGGGGTAGATTACAGCCAGGATAACTTCAGCTGGTTTGGAAGATTTAGTTCTAAAGTCTCCTTACCATTACAAATCGATTGGCAAACCAACCTTTTCTATCGTGGGCCTTCAGATGAAATCCAGGGTACTCAGAAAGGGATTTTAAATATAGATCTTGCCTTTAGCAAAGAAATATTGAATGACAATGCAACCATATCATTAAATGTAAGAGATATTTTCAACGGCAGAAAAAGAGCCAGTTTTACAACTACAGAATTCTTTGAACAGGATAGTGAATTCCAGTGGAGACAGGGACAGGCTGTAAATGTTGCCTTCATTTATAGATTCAACCAGAAAAAACAGCGTCAGCAAAGAAGAGGAGGAAACGAGGATTATGATGAAGGAGAATTCTAAAGAGAAAAGTTAAGACAAAAAAAAAGGGACTATTTTTAGTCCCTTTTTTTATGCTTTTTCCGCTTTAGCTTTTTTGCGAGCTTCACGTTTTTCTTTGATCAACTCTCCTACAGAGCCTCCAATCCAATAAGGAACGAAAGCAACAAGAAAGATCATAAGCCAGAAACCCATTGTTAATATTGCTAAAAATGCTAAGAAACCAAGGTATTGATCGAATTCGAACATAACAGTCAAAGTTTGATTTGAATCTCGCCAAAGATATGAAGTCTACAGCGCTTATCACAAAAATTCCCTGTTTTTTTACAAATTTTAGAAGGCGGGCCTAGATATTGAATTTCAAGAAGCATCAATTTATTCCAAATATATCAACCTGAACTCTCCATCCATATATCCCAGAACTCCATCCGTTTTATTCACCATTTCCCTGCAGGTGATTTTTCCCTGGATATAATTATCTTGAAATGAGATGATTTCAATAAAATTAGTATGCATATTCAAAGCCCCACCTGGTTCAAGGCTCCAAATCTCAGTACTGCCCTGGCTTTCAAATTTCAACCAGCTTTTATTGTAAAAATTATCTCCTAAATAATATTTTCCGGGACCGGTATAATTCTCGATCATAATCTCCATATGTTGGCCATTGGCAGAAAATGCCTTGGAATAAAGATTTATTCTGCCAGAAGGCATTAAAATTCTTTTGAAGCCCAAAGGAGCGATTTTTTCATCTGATTGAAATTCGATTCCATTAACATTCGCGTTTATAAATTGTTGCGATTCAATTAGGTTGTCATCATCAGAACTACATCCTGAATTTATCAGTAACAATACCGATACAAATAGATAAAAATAGCTTGCTCTCATAGTTTCCGATTTTTAAATTTTAACTATTGAAATTTACAGCTTTCTATAATCTCCTGAAAAGGGAAAAAACCCCTATTTTATTTTCAACTAACTGTTTTTCAATATTTTATGTATTTTATTTTTATTAGGGATGCTATGTGAGAATGGCATATTTTTTAGGTTAGTATTTCCTTGAGATTATGAAATCCACAATTAAAAAAAGCTTTTAAGAAAAAATTAATTTTAAAGAATTTTTAGTTTAAAGAAAATTGCGAAACATTAACTTTGCTCCACAACCAATTTTAGTATTATGGATTATAGAATAGAGAAAGATACCATGGGGGAAGTTAAAGTTCCTTCAGATAAATTATGGGGTGCACAGACCGAACGTTCACGCAACAATTTTAAAATTGGTCCCGCTGCTACCATGCCATTAGATATTATTTATGGTTTTGCCTACCTTAAGAAAGCGGCTGCTTACACCAACTGTGAGCTGGGGGTTTTACAAGTAGATAAAAGAGACCTTATTGCAAAAGTTTGTGATGAGATCCTGGAAGGAAAACACGATGATCAGTTTCCGTTAGTGATCTGGCAAACCGGGAGTGGTACTCAAAGTAACATGAATGTGAACGAGGTTATCGCAAACCGTGCTCACCAACTGGCAGGGAAAGAAATTGGTGAAGGTGAAAAAACCCTTCAGCCCAATGATGATGTAAATAAATCTCAATCCTCTAACGATACTTTCCCTACGGGAATGCATATCGCAGCCTATAGAAAAGTCACTAAAGTGACTCTTCCGGGATTAAAAAAGCTTAGAGACACTCTTAAGAAGAAATCTGAAGAGTTCAAGCATACCGTAAAGATTGGACGTACTCATTTTATGGATGCTACTCCCCTAACCCTGGGACAGGAATTCAGCGGTTATGTAGCTCAACTGGATTACGGTATCAAAGCGCTGGAAAATACACTTCCTCATTTATCTGAACTGGCTTTAGGAGGAACTGCAGTTGGTACCGGGCTTAATACTCCAAAGGGATACTCCAAGAGAGTAGCCGAGTTCATCGCAAAATTCACCGATATGCCATTTGTTTCTGCCGGTAACAAATTCGAAGCTCTTGCAGCCCATGATGCTTTTGTAGAAACTCACGGAGCTCTAAAACAACTAGCCGTATCCCTTAATAAAATAGGTAACGACATTAGAATGCTTGCCTCAGGACCAAGAAGCGGAATTGGAGAGATCAATATCCCGGCGAACGAACCTGGTTCTTCTATCATGCCCGGCAAAGTAAATCCAACTCAGTGTGAAGCATTGACCATGGTTTGCGCACAGGTGATAGGTAACGATACCACCATAAGCATTGGTGGAATGCAGGGACAGTTCGAACTAAATGTTTTTAAACCAGTAATGGCGAATGCTCTTTTACAGAGTGCAGAGCTATTAGGAGATGCCTGCGCATCTTTCGAAGAGCATTGTGCCAGAGGAATTGAAGCAAACGAGAAAAGAATTAAGGAACATCTGAATAATTCCCTGATGCTGGTAACCGCATTAAACACCAAAATAGGTTATTATAAGGCCGCAGAGATCGCAAATACTGCACACCAGAATGGTACTACTTTAAAAGAAGAAGCTGTAAATCTAGGTTATCTCACTAATGAGCAATTCGACGAATGGGTAGATCCTAAAGATATGGTTGGGAATTTGAAATAATCCTCAACTCTAATAACTAAAAAGCCCCCCGCTGATAGCGAGGGGCTTTTTTATTTTCAGAGTCTGATACTTAAATCGTATCCCTGTTCTCCTGAATTTCTTTTTTTGCTTTCTTAGCATAATGCTTATTATACTTCCAATACGAAAGAGCTCCTAAAATTGCTACTCCAGCTAAAGTATAATAGATGAAAGTTGGAGTAATCACCTTATCTCCACTGGCATACGAATGCAGTCCGCTTAGATAGAAATTAACTCCAAAATAGGTCATCATAATCGAAGAATAAGCGATCACAGACATGAAGTTGAAGATCCAGCGTCCACGTAGACCGGGTACTAATCTCATATGAATAACAAAGGCGTAGACGAAAATACTTATTAGAGCCCAGGTTTCTTTTGGATCCCAGCCCCAATATCTTCCCCAGCTCTCATTGGCCCATTGTCCTCCAAGGAAATTACCAATAGTAAGCATCACAAGTCCAACCGTAAGCGCAAGCTCGGTGATTATAGTGATCTCTCTAATGTTCAAGAGCATCTTCTTTTTATTCTTTTCATTAGTAAGGATCATTAGTAGTAAAGCCACCACTCCAAGGATCATCCCGAGCGTTAAGGGTCCATAACTACCCACGATAACAGATACGTGGATCATCAGCCAGTAACTATCAAGTACTGGCACCAGGTTGGCAATAGCCGGATCCATCCAGTTCCAATGAGCGATCATAAGAATCATCGATGCAACAAAAGCAGTAGACGCAATGGTAAGATTAGATTTTCTCCCGAAAGCCAGGCCGAAAAACATCGTTGCCCAGGCCACATAAATCATCGATTCATAGGCATCACTCCATGGCGCATGCCCGGAAATGTACCATCTTGCAGCAAGCCCCGCCGTGTGCATTATGAAAAGGATAAGAATTGATATGGCACTTATTTTTATAAGACCTCTAATGATCTTATTATCATAAAAGATCTGAACGATCACGAATACCAACATTGCAAGTCCCGCCAGCATATACATCCAGAAAAGATTTCTGAACACATCATACCTGTTATATAAGATCTCTGCATTTAGTTTTTCTTCTGAAGGCATTACTTCAGAACCAAATTTCTGCTGGTAGCTTTTAATACTTTCTAAGTACTGATTCGCTTTTGCGTAATCTCCGCTTTCCCTGCCATCTCTTAAAGCATTCATGTAAAGTGGAAGGATCTGCTTGGTATAAACCGAATCCATACCTTTTAAGTTAGATTCATCTACCTCCTTATAAGAGATCCACTTATTGTTCTCGTCACCGGGAATAGGGAATATTTTAAGAATATTACCATCCAGGGCTCTGTATAAGAGATTCACCTTTTTATCTGTCTCGATAAAATCCTTCTGAAATTTATTAGGAACCGCAGCCTGGTATGCTCCTTCAAGGTATGGAGATAATTTATATACTCCTCTTTTATCAAAGAAATCGGTAAGGGCCAGGTATTTCTTCCCCTCTTCTACTCCAAGGATCTTATGCAGGCTATCATTCTTTTTTTGAACAAAGATGAGCGGAACATCGTACCATACCATGGGATTCTCGGTAATAGAAATAAGTACCTGGTCTGAAGTCAGCCCTTCATAGGAATCTTTTTTACTTAATTTTCTTAATAACTCTGAAGAATAGGTATTCGCAGGTTTCATTCTTCCCCCTGCATCCTGAATCACCAATCGCCCAAATTTTTCTGCATGCTCTTCCTTTACCGCATTTGCCACGATAATACTGTCCAGTTGAGATTTTGCGGTCTCACTATGTTCGTGATCATCATTCTGGGCATGAAGTCCGAAGGAAAGAGAAATCAAAGCAAGAAAAGTCGCCAGGGACCTCTTTTTACTTTTCACCTTATCCAGCATAACTTTTAGCTTACCAAATCTCGAACCTTTATCGAATAAGATCCACATAAGACCAATATATAAAAGGAAATATCCTATGTAAGTGATCCATGTTCCCCAGAAATCGTGATTTACGGAAAGAATAGTTCCTTTCTCATCGGGATCAAAACTTGACTGGAAGAATCTGTAACCCTGCTCATCGAGCACGTGATTCATATATATTTCGTAAGGCATTGGCTCCTCGCCGTTCCTGATCACTTCTACTACACTCTTAAATGAAGCATAACCCGGAGTTTCTCTATCTGCCGTACCAGGATATTTTTCAGCAATAAAATCGTTGAGTTTTATAGCAAATGGTAATTCTTTTTCAATAGAACCATAGTTAAGGAATATTTCCAGATCACCAAGGTTTACCTGCGCCGGATCTGCAACTATGCCCTGTCCTCCCAAAAGAGTAACCGTTTTAGTTTGTCCTCCTGAAGATACATCGATGGTCACCGCATCCATATCATTTTTGGTCTTGGGATTGGTTGGAACCACATCATACTCACCTTTCACCACCGGTTCTGGGATCACAAATTGCATGTTACCGATATTGTAAAGAGATCTCAGCATTAAAGCCTGGGTGGAATCTTTTACAAGCTCTCCCTGCTTTTGATCTGACATTCTCATGTAAGAACCATCAAATGGTGAATCTATAAGGTATTCTCCACCATCTGTAACCTGTAAATTGATCGCTCCATTCTGCGGACTATTCAGGGTGAATAGTACATTGTGAATATTGCTTACCTCACCTTGTTTTAAATAGTGGTCGTGACGATTACCATCACCTGCTTCTACTATTTTCAGGTAATTCTCACCATCCTCGGTTGGAACTAAAGCTTCTTCGGCCCCATGAATAAAATTGGTAACTTCAAATCTTACAGGCTGCCCGTTAAAATCTGTATTCAACACATAATCGTTCTCTACTTCAGGTCCAAAAAGCACATCCTCCTGAAGCACTCTCCTACGAGCGTTCCCATCAATCTCTCCATCAATAAAAAAGGTGAGATAGGATTCCTGGGTCATAAAGACATTAGTGGTTTCCCCTTCTCTAATTGGCATGATCCCCTCATAACTAATATAACGGGTCACAAAAGCACCAATGAGAATTAAAATAAAGGAAAGGTGGAGTAATAAAGTGCTCCATTTTTCCTTCTTATAGAGCTGATAACGCTTAATGTTACCAATAAAATTGATTAAAAGGAAAAGCATGATTCCTTCAAACCACCAGGTGTTATAAATTAAGATTCTTGCGGTTTCGATACTATACCAACTTTCTATGAAGGTACCCATGGCCATGGCTATAGCGAAAATTATAAATAAGACGGCCATTATTCGGGTAGAAAAAAGGATAGAGGCTATTTTTTTCTGCATGGAAAAAGTGTCATTTTAACGGCTGCAAATTTAACGATTTATTATGTGTTTTTACAGGTAATCCCAATCCAATCTCAAGTGCACAAATGTTAATTTCACCCGCTTAAAAATTTTGGTATTTTAGCCGAATGATTAAAGTGGTAATTATTGGCGCGGGAAATGTGGCTACTCACCTGTATCATTGCTTTAACCAGGCAATGGAATTTGATGTAGTTCAGGTTTTTAATCGGAATAAAGATCACCTTGATTTCGTTGACGATGTAGCTAAAAGGAATTCAGATCTAAGTAAAATTGCCGAGGCAGATCTTTATCTAATCGCCATCAAGGACGAAGCGATAGAAGATCTGTCAAGAAAACTGAAGGTAAAAAAAGGAATTGTAGCACACACCTCAGGCAGCCAGGATATGAAAACCCTAACCACATTTAAAAATTACGGGGTGTTCTATCCTTTACAGACCTTTTCGAAAACCAAGACCGTAGACTTTAAGGAAGTCCCAATTTGCCTTGAAGCTAATTCCGCAACAAACCTGAAGTTTTTAAGACAGGTAGCTTCGATCATCAGCGATAAGATCTTTGAAGTGAATTCTGAACAGCGCAGAGCCCTACACGTATCTGCGGTTTTTGTGAATAATTTCAGCAATCATCTTTTCGCCCTGGCCGAAGATTATTGCAAACAGAACCGGCTTCCTTTTGAGATCCTGAGACCGCTGATAAAAGAGACCGTTTCCAAGATAGAAACTTTAGATCCATATTCGGCACAAACAGGACCGGCCTTGAGGAATGACCAGAAAACCATTGCTGCCCACCTGGAAATGCTGGATGAAAACAACCAAAAGATATATACTATATTAACCGAATCTATACAGAAATTGCATGGAAAAAAGCTATAAAGAACACCTTAACCAGATCAAAACTTTTGTTTTTGATGTAGACGGAGTACTTACAGATGGAAGGATACAGATCTCTACCAGAGGTGACCTACTTAGAACGATGAATACCAAAGATGGTTATGCGATGAAAATGGCTCATAAAGCTGGATACACTGTATGTATCATCAGCGGTGGGAAGAATGAAGGAGTCCGCGCTCGTTTACGTGACCTGGGAATAACAGATATCTATCTTGGGGTTAGCGATAAAGTGGAGCAAATGGATGAGTTTTTTGATATTTATGGAATTAAGCCTGAAGAGGTACTATACATGGGTGATGATATTCCAGATTATTACCCGATGAAACTTGTGGGTCTACCATGTTGCCCTCAGGATGCCGTGCCGGAAGTAAAAGAAGTTTCACTTTATGTTTCTCATAAAAACGGTGGTGATGGTTGCGTTAGAGATGTTATAGAACAGGTGATGAAAGTTCAGGAAAAGTGGATCGAAAGAAACACTTAGGCCCATGATGAGTTATTTAAAACTAATAAGAGCTGGAAACCTGGTTTTTATTGCTCTTGCCATGTTCCTTATAAAATATGGCCTTTTCGAACCTTTTGGGGTGGCCATTACCTTAAATCTTTTTGG
>JBFIMP010000042.1:0-14321 GCA_041611635.1 Christiangramia sp. | reverse complement strand
TTGCTGAACAGGAACATCAGGATTTTTATAATCAGCATAGGCAACAACCATATTGCCAGTTTATTATAGATCCAAAGATCTCTAAATTAAAGAAGTTATTTTCTGATAAACTGAAATACAAGAACTAAAATGTCATATAAATTTATTGAGGAATACGATAAGGAGCTTACTCATGATCTTAAAAGTAAATTTAAGGATATCATTTCGGGAGTGGGCGAGGACCCGAACAGGGAAGGGGTTCTAAATACTCCGGAAAGGGCTGCTAAAGCAATGCAGTTTCTAACTCAGGGATATTCCATGGATGCTGAAAAGATCCTTAAAAAGGCTGTTTTTGAGGAAACTTATGACGAAATGGTCGTCGTAAAAGATATCGAACTGTATTCTCTTTGCGAACATCATATGCTGCCATTCTTCGGTAAAGCTCATATTGCTTACATACCTAATGGTAAGATCGTAGGACTTAGTAAACTTCCCAGGATTGTAGACGTATTCGCGCGAAGGTTGCAGGTTCAGGAAAGATTAACAAATGATATCCTGGAATGCCTAAACAAGACGCTACAACCTAGAGGAGTAGCGGTAGTTATTGAAGCAGTGCATTTGTGCATGATGATGCGAGGGGTGCAAAAACAGAATTCGGCTACTACCACTTCTGGTTTTCGCGGACAGTTCAAGGAAATAGAAACCAGGAATGAATTTTTGAAACTGATAAGCTCAGACCTTCGCTAGACTTTTTGGCATCTTATTTGATTTAATCAACAAAAATCAAAGCGATGAAAATTTTTAGAAATAAAACCTTTATAAAGGGGCTGGCCTACGATCTGGTAGGTATGGCTACAATAGCAATTCCTGTTATTGGACCGTTCCTGGATCTTCTCTGGGCACCTTATGCAGCAAAGAAAATGAGTGAAATGTATCCAGGGAGAAAAGGAAAAATTGCGTCTGTACTGGTATTTATTGAAGAGATACTTCCCGGAACCGATATTATTCCAACTTTCACCCTTATGTACCTTTATACCTATGTATGGAAGAAGGAGCCGTTAAGGCCTAGAGTTATTGAGGTGGAAAGTTATTAATGTTTGCTTAATTAGTTAATGAAAAAAGGCTGTCATGAGAGTGACAGCCTTTTTTTTAGATTTTTATAGATGCAGAGAGCATTATATTCCTGCCTATATTCTGTAAATTATCGGGCTTAAGCCTCGATAGGTGAGAAATATAGGATCTGTTAAATAGATTATTTCCTGTAAGACTAAGGTCTAATTGAAAATTATTCAGGTCGATGCTTGTTCCCAGCCCAGCTCCAAATAGCGCATAGCCAGGGGTATCTGTTTCAAATTCTCCAGAATTGTTCTGATCGAACACATTTTTTAACCTTATGAAAGCATATTTATCTGAAAATACTTTCCCTTCTTCAAATTCCACTCTAAAAGTGTTGGTTAATGAATTTGCCGGGATTAGCGGCAGATAATTTCCATTGTTCAATTTACCGGTTACCGTTTCGAAACTGCTTTCAAGGTGCAGCCAGTCCAGCGGATGTGGGTGAATATGGAAACCAATTTCGCCACCATATAAATTTGCGTTATCCTGAACATATTCGAATACAGGATCGTCCTCTATGGTTTCACCGGTTGGACTTATATAAATATAATCACTTACCGAGTTAGAGAAGGCATTTACAAATGCTTCAAAATGTTTATTTCTCCATTCAAGGGCCAGATCTATCTGGAAATTTTGTTCGTTCTTAAGATCTGGATTTCCTATTTCATACCTGTTGGCTCCATGATGCGCCCCATTGGAAGTTAGTTCAGATAAATTGGGAGCACGAAAACCACTAGCGAGATTTAACCTTGCGATAAATTTTTGGTCTATTTGATATTTCGCTCCAATCGCACCGTTGATACTATTAAAGTTTCTGTCTACCGCTTCTACAACATCACCATCTTCTGTGGTATAAGCTTCACTCTCCAGGTTTCGGTTGTCAAACCTAAGTCCACCTTGAAAATCCCACTTTTCCAAATGATAATGAGTAGTGGCGTATATTCCGAAATCTGCTGTTGTAGCGTCGGGAATCAATAACTCTTCTCCAAAATTTTCATTGGTTTGATACATTCCCTGGACTCCAACAATAGTTTCGAAATTGCCTATTTTTGGCAGGTTATACTTAAAGTTATAGTTTAAGGTCTCCAAGTGCATCTCCAGAGCCGGTTCTCCTTCCTCATGTTCCTCATGCTCTTCCTCATGTTCCTCTTCTTCATGTTCTTCCTCTCCTTCATGCTCTTCGTGATGCTCTTCAAATTCTTTTCTATTGTTGAATTGATAACCAACTTTAAAGTCTATGCTGGAATTCTTGAAGTAAAACCTGTTATCCAGGCTTAACACATGATTGTCTATTTTCTGGTAAGGCAGAAGCGGATCTTTATCTGTAGATTGAATACCTAATTCTTCTGGGATTCCAATTTCGCTGCGATTAAAGTTATAGCGTAGATCTCCTTTGTATTTTTTATCCTGAAAACCTATGCCGGCTTTAAAGTCTTTTTCATTAAAACGAGAATTGGTCACGCGATAGTCGTCGCCAGTCTCATAGTCACTATGGGCAGCATAACTACCCCGGGCAAGGAACTTTAATTTATCTCCTGAAGTTTTTGCCATTCCGCTGAACTGATACCCATTGGTATTACTATAATAATCACTTTCAAGCTCTGCATTGGTAGTATTTTCATAAGCATAACTTTCCGGATTTAAATAAAGTACACCCCCAATTGCATCACTACCATAAAGAAGAGAAGCAGGGCCTTTAATTACCTCCACGCTTCCAATTCCTTTTGAACTGATGCCCAGTCCATGTTCATCACCATATTGCTGATTTTCCAGTCGTACTCCCTGGGTATATACCAACACCCTGTTGGAACTTAATCCTCTAATCACCGGTTTTCCTATCCCTATTCCAGTAGTAAGACTTTCCACCCCGGCGATCTGAGTAATTCCGTCTGAAAGGGTTAAGGCTCCTTTCTTATTTAATTCAGAAATGCTCTTTCTATCAACCTTCATTACATTTTCACTCTGTAATTGATGAAAAGGGGTAGATACGATGACTTCTTCCATTTCTATTGCTGAGGGTTGCAGGCTGAATTGAATATTACCAGCAGGAAGTGTGATCTCCTGGTTCAAGGTAGCGTAGCCAATAGAGGATATAACGATCTTATAATTTCCCTCTGGCAGATTGCTGATGCTGAATTTACCATCGACATTTGTCATACTTCCTTTTTCAAGTTTTGGGAAATAGACATTTGCACTAAAAATAGGATCTCCGGTTTCGGCATCGGTGATGGTCCCTGTGATTTGATCCTGACCATATATAAGCGTATTCACTGCAAGAAGCAGTGTGATTAACAATGTATTTCGCATTATTATTTTTTAAATGATTTTATATTATTTATTTGCTTTACTGGAAGGTAATTAAGCAAAATATGGAGGTCCTCTAAGATCAAAATGAAGAGGTTCATAATCATTTAAAAACGAGTAGTAATCGAATATCTCCTTTACTTCTGTAACATTTGAAACAAGGGAATAATCTGTAAATAAAAAGGTATAAATAGATTTTTTATTGAACTTATGCAGTTCACAATCTATAGATTTACCATGATAATGTTGTTCTGCATAATCGTCACATAGCTTATGGCTATGTTCAGAAAAAATATGAGAAAAACTTACGATACCCGGAAGCAGGATTAAAACTGCCGAGCAAATAAAGAATATGTTTTTAAAAACCTTCAAAATTTATATTTTGAAAACCTTAGATAATCCCATTCTTGATAGCATTTTCTTTTCAAATGCCCAGAAAAATTGAAACTGACCGAAGATCCATCCAAAACAGACCAATAATACCTGGTAAATTGGAAATATTAGAACGATTCTCAAGAACCAGTAAATGGCCCAGTGACTCGATTCAGCGTCTATGCCTAAAAAGCTAACCACAGGACTTGCAAGCTTTGCTGCCGTAGAACCGGTGATAGCAAATACAATAAATATGATACATAATTGCCAATTAGAATCTATTCCCCAGCGATCTTTCAATTTTTTCATGCTGCAAATATAAGGATTTGACTAAAGAATCAAATTCTTGTGGGTACACTAAATCGCTGATTGTAGTGTCTACTGAAGTAAACAAAGTAATTATATAATAAATAATTCACCTCATAACCATAATTGATGCTGGGATCATAATTTATTTCATTCAAATAAAGATTAGGATTAAAGATCTGTGGCTGCCTAACTCTTTGATTATATTCTGTAACTAGGAATTGATTTTTGTTCTCCAGGAACGGCAGGGAATAATATCCTCTGGGCCTTGCGTATGAATTTATGAACAGATTAAATCCCGGTTCAATAATAATGATTTCGTATTCCAGGCTATCGTTCGCGATCCTTACCGTATCATTTTTAGAATTCGCGATCTTGTCTGACGGAAAGTTTCTTCCACCACTGGAACCGCAACTATAAATGAACAGAGTGAGCAGGGCTATATAAATAATATTTTTCATCTTTAATTTTAACGGGTTAAGTTCAAAAATTATACCTATTATTTTCCTCCGGTGAATCCTCCTAGGATACTACCATCAGATTTATCTGGCTTACCACCACCTAGTATCATCCCTCCAATATCATCAATGATATTACCATCCCCGTCACGGTCCAGAATTGTTTCCAGGAAGGAGGTGTCATGCTTAGAGCTACTGCCCAATATCGATCCAAGAAGATCGCTTAAACCATTTTCGCTAATGTTGTCTTTCCTTTTCTGGCTTCCTAATAGGCTTAAAAGCAGTGGGGCAGACATTTTAATGATCGCACTTAGTTTGTCTTTATCCATATTCAGGACAGAGCCAAGATTTGATGATATTTCGTCTTGTCTTTCGCCCAGAATATGATTCACGATCTTATCGCCTTCAGTATGGAGATAATCAGGATCAATTTCCTGAGGACGTTTTAAAAGAGAACCGTCGTGTTTATCGCTGTTTAAGGCGGCGTTTAAATTCGCAGCGCCTTCCTTTGATTTTGCGTTATTCTTCATTGCTCCAAGGAGCAGGGGAAGGGCCATGCCCAAAGCTGTAGTTACTTTCCCTTTTTCTTCTGAAGTTTTTTTACTAACACCATTAATTAGTGCTTCGCCCGCAGGTGTATTTAATATATCAAGGATAGATGCCATATTTATAGAATTAAGAAGTGAATTCTTAGAATTTACAAAAAAACCAGATAAATTTAGTTATCCTGAGTACTACTTTTTTTCTTTTTCAGTATATCGATGATTTGCTGGGCAAGTTCAACTCCAATGCGTTCCTGGGCTTCGTTAGTAGCCGCTCCAATATGAGGGCTCAAGGAAATACTTTCGTTCATTAAAAGCTTGATCGCCGGGGTTGGTTCATTCTCGTAGGTATCAAGTGCTGCAAAGCTAACTTTTCCGGCTTCTATGGCAGCAAGTAAAGCTTCTTCGTCCAGAACGCCACCACGAGCCGTATTAATAATTCCAACACCGTCCTTCATCTGTTCGAACTCTTTAGAGCCTATAATCGGCTTAGCTTGCGCCGGAACATGCAGGGTTATAAAATCTGAATCCTTGATAAGCATTTCTACTGGTTCAGTTTTAATTGGAATCTTAATACTTTGATCATTATAGAATTCAAGTTTAATTTCGGCTTCACCCACATGCTGATCGCTGGCGATCACTTTCATACCAATCCCCAATGCTATTTTAGCAACTTCGCGACCTATTCTCCCGAAGCCTATGATCCCAAGAGTTTTACCTCGAAGTTCCATTCCGCCGGCATAGGACTTCTTAAGTTCTTTAAATCTGGAATCGCCTTCTAAAGGCATATTACGGTTAGAGTCATGAAGATGTCTAACGCCGCCAAACAGGTGAGCGAAAACAAGTTCGGCTACAGAACTTGATGATGCAGCCGGAGTATTAATTACGGATATTCCTTTGCTGCGTGCATACTCAACTTCTATGTTATCCATCCCAACACCACCACGGCCTATAACTTTTAGATGAATGCAGTTATCGATGATATCTCGGCCAACTTTGGTCGCGCTTCTAACCAGAAGTACACTAATGCCATTCTTATTCAGAAAATCTTTAAGCTGCTCCTGAGCAACTTTTTTGATAATTACCTCAAATCCGGCTTTTCGTAACCTTTCTGCTCCGCTTTTGGAGATACCATCATTTGCTAATACTTTCATTTTCTAAATGATTCTATAAATTTTATTTAGATTTTATTTTCCAGGTCTTTCATAAGATCTACAACTACCTGCACGCTCTCCAGGCTTAGGGCGTTGTACATAGAAGCTCGATAACCTCCAACGCTTCTGTGACCATTCAACCCATTTACCCCAGCTTCTTTCCACATTTTGTCGAATGAATCTTTATGAGATTCATCCACCAGGTTAAAAGTAGCGTTCATTACAGATCTGTCTTCCTTAGCCGCAAATCCCTTGAAAAGCGGATTACGGTCAATTTCATTATAAATAAGTTCAGCTTTTTTATTGTTAAGCTTCTCCATTGCCTTAATTCCTCCTTTTGCTTTAATCCATCTCAAAGTAAGCAAAGAGACATAAACGGCATATACTGCAGGGGTATTGAACATACTGTCTTTGCCAATATGTACAGAATAGTCCATCATAGAAGGGATCTCCCTGGAGACATTGCCTAGAATGTTTTCTTTCAGCACTACAAGAGTTGTGCCCGCAGGCCCCATATTTTTCTGGGCTCCGGCGTAAATAAGGTCGAATCTGGAAAAATCGATTTCCCGTGAAAAAATATCACTACTCATATCACAAACCATAGGGATTTTAGTAGTAGGGAATTCTTTTATTTGAGTCCCGAAGATCGTATTATTACTGGTGCAGTGAAAATAATCTGCATCATCTGGGATTGCATATGACTTTGGTATATAATTAAAGTTTTTATCCTTTGAGGAGGCAACTTCGTCCACATTCCCGAATAATTTGGCTTCCTTAATTGCTTTAGAAGACCAGGTACCGGTATTAAGATAAGCTGCTTTTCTCTCTAGCAGGTTGTAGGCAGTCATCAAAAACTGCATGCTGGCACCGCCTTGTAGAAAAAGAGCCTTATATCCTTTATCCTTTAAGCCCAGTAATTCAAGGGTTAAAGAGCGGGCTTCTTCCATTACTGATACAAAATCTGCACTCCTGTGAGAAATTTCTAAAATGGATAAACCTGAATTATTAAAATCCAATATAGCCTGGGAAGCCTCTTTAAATACCTCCTGAGGTAAAATACAGGGACCTGCGCTAAAATTGTGCTTTTTCATAGAATTTATAGTTGGTTAAAACAAAGATGCCAAAATTCTGAGGCAATTGCTGTTATGAAAATTATAAGATTAAATTTTAGAAAGGAATTCGAGAATGTCTATGTCGTCTGCATAATCCCACAATTCAGGTTTCTGGGTTTTGCCAAAGCTTACTTCGTTCTTATTTGAATCCTTTTTTACAATACACTGAATATTATCTGAATTATTTTCCAGTATTTTCTGTAGTTCCTTTTCATTAGAATATGTTTCATAGAACAAAGAGGCGATTGGTGATCCAAAATTATTATCCTCTTTTAAGATCAGGAAACCGTTGTCCAGTAATTTGAATTCGCTCATTAAATAAACCGCCTTATTATAATCGTAGTTATTGGCGTATTTATTTTGATTTATCAATGGGTTCCATTTGTAGATAGCTTTAAAGAAACTATCGAAATCATAATTTTCGGGGACATAAAGTTTAGAGACATTTCTACAGCCCAGGCCGTAATACCTAAAAATATCTTCACCAAGCATTTGCAGGTCATCTTTTGTCTCTTCCCCTGTAAGGATAGCGACCGAGTTTCTGTTCTTCCTTATAATACTAGGCTTACCTTTAAAATAATATTCAAAGTATCTGGCCGTATTATTACTGCCGGTAGCGATCACAGCGTCAAAATCTTCCAGTTTGTCCTTAGTGAACCTGATGCGTTCTTCATAGCGCTTGTCCAGATGCATTAGGTATGCGGCAATCACAGGAAGTAGTTGCTGGTCACTGGTAGATTGTTTTACTAAAACCTTATGACCAGAAACCAGTACCGAAATAAAATCATGGAATCCTACCAGTGGTATATTTCCCGCCATTACAATACCCACGGTTTTACCTCCGCTGTTTGCCAGGTCATATCGATCTAACCAAAGTTCAAGATTTTTGGCAGTTAAAGCTTCACTCCATTGTTGCAGTGAAAAAATAATATTTTCTCTATTAAACCAGCCATTATAATGAATAGCAGAATCTATTTTCTCTTCCATTTCAGCAAAGAACATATCATTGCCCGGGATATCTTGGTCTTTTGTGGATTCTGTAAGCTGAAACTGCTGAAGAAATTTACCTAAAGTTATAAGATGTGATATATGGTCGTCGATTGTCATCCTCTTATTTGGTTATGAATGTGCCCTATGTTAAATTTGTGCAGCGAAATTAAAGTTTCCGCAGCTTAAAACCATAAAATTTCCTAAAAGCTACCGGTCTTTTTTCGTTGTGTTTTTAAATTTACAAATAAAAGAAGAGCTATGGCAATTGTTATAACCGATGAATGCATAAACTGCGGGGCCTGCGAGCCGGAATGCCCAAATACCGCAATTTATGAAGGAGCAGATGACTGGAGATATGCCGATGGTACCGATCTTGAAGGTAATGTAGTATTACCAAACGGGAAAGAAGCCGACGCAAATGAAGCGCAGGAACCTGTAAGTGATGAGATCTATTATATTGTTCCAGATAAATGCACCGAGTGCAAAGGTTTTCATGAAGAACCGCAGTGTGCGGCTGTATGTCCTGTAGATTGCTGTGTTCCAGATGATGATCATGTGGAAACAGATGAGGAATTACTGGCCAAACAACGCTTTATGCACCACGATGCCTAATTAGATTTTTAGTATGATAATAGAAAGATCCCGTTCAGAATTGAGCGGGATCTTTTTTTAGGAAACACTAAATTTTAATTCGTTCCTGTAGATGGAGGGGGATTTTCCTGTATAGGCCTTAAACTGCTTATTAAAATGGCTAAAATTATTGAAGCCACTTTCAAAACAAACATCAGTTATACTTATTTGTTTTTCATGTAAAAGTTTAGCGGCATGCGCCAGCCTGTATTCGTTGACAAATTTGGTGAAGGTTTTTCCAGTGATCTTTTTGAAATACCTGCAAAATGCAGGATTGGTCATGCTTACTTTTTCACTGATTTCATCGAGACTTATAGGCCGGGTAAATTCTTCTTTTACGAAATTGAAAATGATATTTATTCTGTAATTATCCTGTAACGATGTTTCCAGGATAAAACCACCGGCGTTTAAAATAGTATAGTCCTCAGATCTTTCCAGCCATTTTAATATTTCAAGTAAACCCAACAACCTGGAAAAAGGATCCATATCCTCAAGATTTTCTAGTTTAGCGCCTATTTTCCGCTTTGTTTCACCGTGAAATACTATTCCCTTCTTAGCGCGTTCCAGTAAATTCCTGATCCCGACCATTTCTGAAGCATCAAAAAAGTTTTCTCCAAGAAAGTTCTCTTTGAATTGAAGTACAGATTCACGCTCATGGCCGGTAAGACTATCTGTAAAAGAACAGTGGGGCAGGAGCGAACCAATAAGAATAAGATCACCGTTGCGGTAATAAGATATATGACTTCCAATCTGCCTTTTGCCGCAGCCTTTATTCACATATACCAGTTCTATCTCGGGATGATAATGCCAGAAAGCAGTTTTCTTAAGATCTGGATCACTGTAATAGGTTCTATAGGAAAATGAACTTCCAAATTCCGGTTCTATCTTCTCCAAGGTAGGCTTATTTCCTGTTCCCATGGGCATTTCTTTTTTCTTATAAATTTAATCTACAATGCATGCAGATAACATTACAAAATTACCTCTTTTATACTCTAAATTAACCGAAAACGTTTTCATTGTTGATATATATGGTAATATAAGACATAAATAGGTTTATTCATGACTATTCTCTGCTTTTCATTATAGCTAGTTTTGACAAAAAATAATCGCATTTCTAACTTAAAACTTAAGATTATGAAAAAGGCATTCAGAAAATTAATCGTGGCCTTAGTATTTACGGCAGGCTTTGTGGCAAATGCATCAGACGGATTGGATCTAAAGGTAAATGAAAAGCAAAACCTGATCGTTGAAGTGCAGGGAATAGAGCAGGGGGCAATACTAAGCATCCTTGGAGAAAATGAGGAAATCGTTTTTAAAGACAGGCTATCTAACAACAATTCTTACTCCAAGATTTTTGATTTTAATAGCCTGGCAGACGGAACATATACCATTGTACTTGATAAGGAATTTAGTATTTCTACTTCAACCATATCGAAGACCGGAAAAATTCTAAGCGTAGACACTAATGCTTACAGGTTTGATTTCAAGCCTTTATATCGTATTTCTGAAGATGTGGTGTCTATTTACCTTGCAAATCCTGATGAAAATAAGGTTGAAATAGAAATTTTTGATAAATTTGGTGAGTCTGTAGGCAAAGTGAAGGCTACAGATCTGGTGGTGAAAAGAAAACTGGATTTTTCAGATGCACCTTCAGGTAGCTATACTGTAAAAATTAAGACTAAGACCAACACTTTTTCGAAACCGATAAATGTTGGATAATTGAATTTTGGCTAATTCAAATTTAAAAGCCCAACGCCATGGCGTTGGGCTTTTTAGTTTTCTAATTAAAAATGCCCAGATAATCAGTCATTTTTACGATTAATCTTATCAATAGCGTTCTGGATAGATTTGTCTGGTTCAATAATGTTATTGCTTCCCCAGAATTCAGAATCTGCGAATCCAGATACATCATCAACCATTACGATATTCGGGTTAATAAGATCTACAGTTTTCTTCCAGTCATCACTTACGTATTCCTGGTAATCTGTAACTACCATTTCGCTTTCGATCTTGTATTTTGAATTAAAGATCTTTCTCTTCCAGTTCACAACATATTCCATTTGTGCCTTACCATATGCGTAATGCCATTTCCCATCGTTCTCAGCATAATCTACCTGGTAATTCAACTCGGTAGGATAAACCTTAGAACCATTGGGTTTTTTCTTTACAAACATGGCTTCAGCAGCATCCCTGTCATCTACATTTAAGCTATAGTCAGCTTTTACAAGGGTAGAGGTTTCGGCATCTATGAACAGTTTTCCATAATACCATGGATCTGATTCATCGATCTCTTTAAACTCCACAACATAGGTATACCGGTCATTAATCTTGGCAGGAACATCGAATTTAAATTCATAGCTCTCTACCATTTCCGGCCTTAAAACATACTCGGAATATTTCATCATATCCAAATACAAGGTGTTGAAGGGACCTCCGCGAAGTTTTAGAGCAAGCGTATCCAATTTGTTGTAGTCTGTACTTTTTCGCGCCTTATAAAGCGAGACCAGGTCACGTTTATAAGAATTATAAGGATTTTTAAAAATCTTCACTACAGCCTCAGAAAGACTTACATTACTCCATCCTTTTTTAATGGTTTCGCGGTAGAAACCAGTCATTAGACTTTGGTCTGTAAGGTAGTTTACATCTTTCTTAGACAGCATTTCCCTAACCAGTAATTCCGGGTTTGTAGCTTTGTACAGGCTAACTTCAGAGAGTTCTTCTACAGTTTCATCAAGTTCTATCCTGGTATTTGCAGTTTTAAAATATGAAAGAGGGAGAGTCTTGCTTTGGAAACCTAGAACAGATATGGTCACTGTTGCCTCTGTTAGATCTTCAGGTACTTTCAAAGAGAATTCTCCATCTGAGTTCGTAATAGTAGAAATGTTACTATTATTAAGGGCAATATAGGCAGAGGATATCGGCCTACCGTTTTGGGCATTAACCACCTCTCCTTTATACTCAACGAATTTAATGTCTGATGGCTGAAAAGCGAAGCTTTGCATAGCGACAAATAAAAAGCTGAAAAGTAAAATCAAGTGGTGATTTTTACCATTTAAAATTGCTTCGAATTTTTTCATTACAAATTTTAATTAATTTTGAATAAATTACTACAATATACTGAATTTTTGAGCTATTTTGATGTGAAATGACCAATATTTGAAGTGAACAAATATTAAAATTACAGGCAATCATCCTTTGAATTGAGAATTCAATAATCTGATTGGTAAAGTTTACGTTTTGAAGGATAATTTTTCCAGAAATTCTAAAGAGTATTGTAAATACAGGCCTACTTATCCGGCTGGCATTTTTGATTTTATAAAACTTCATCTGCCTGCTCAGGAAAACGTCTGGGATTGTGGTACAGGAAATAGCCAGGTTGGGGTGGAACTTTCAAAATTTTTCACCAGGGTGGAGGCTACAGATATCAGTAAGAACCAGATAAAGCATGCTCCTAAGAAGAATAATATACATTATTCCATACAACCTGCCGAAAAGACAAATTTTTCTTCCAATCAATTTGATCTTATCATCTGTGCCCAGGCGGTACATTGGTTTGATTTTAATAAATTTTACCGGGAAGTTAAAAGGTGCTTGAAACCAGAAGGACTTATCATTATACTTGGATATGGACTTTTTCGGTCTAACCATGAAACAAATGAAGTTATCGCCAATTTTTACAATAATATTATTGGTTCATTCTGGGATGAAGAAAGAAAGTATCTGGAAGATGAATATAAAACTATACCCTTCCCTTTCAAAGAATTACCTGCTCCTAAATACGTGCAGACTTACCAATGGGAAATAGAACATTTACTAGGGTATTTAAGAACCTGGTCTGCTGTGAAACATTACGAAGAAAAATATGACCAGGATCCTGTTGCTATAATCGAGCCAGACCTGCGTAGAACTTTCGGGAAAAAGAACGAGGTACTTTTTCCTATACTTTTTAGAATGGGGAAAATTGAGTAAATCTGCTTAAAAATTCCACGACTTTCGGGCCTATGGTGATTGGATAGTTACAAAAAGTCATTTTAATTTTGATGGCATGAAATATGCTCAATTCTGGAGCGTTAATCAAGTTGATCAAAATTGAATTTAAATATGAAGAAAATAATCTTCGTTCTATCGGCAGTTATTATTAGCCTTAATAGTGCCAACGCACAGATATATGCAGATAATCAGAGCGCTTCTGTAACAGACCAGGTTCTGAAGGAATTGAACCGTGAGAGGTCTTTATTAAGCCAGAATCTTGAATTCAGGATCAAGGAAATAGATTCCAAGATCAATAGTTTGGACGAAAGTATCAAGAATACAAATTCGGCTTCAGAGAAAGTTGAAAAACTTCTGGAAAGGGTGAAATACCTTGAGCAAAGACAGGAAGAGATCGATAAGAATACCATAAGCGTTTATAAGTATAATTACAGTTCGGCCGTTTTAAATCTCGCTTCTATGGAACGGGAGATCAAACCTTTAAATCTTTTTAATACTTCGAGAGAGTTTTATTCTACGCTCGATGCCGTTGGGAATCCCATGAATTATGAAGGGTACCAGGAGTGGTTCGGTAAATTTCAAAAGTATATCGCTGAAGAAAAGGAAAATGATGCAAGACTGGAAGCCTTAAATCATATGTTGCAGGTTACCGGAGACCTGGCCAAGGGAACTCCTTTTACCGGGATGTTTGCCGGTAGTCTGTTTGATGGGATTAGTCAGTTTATTGGTTCACTGAATAGAAGAGACAGGGAATTGAAGGAAAAGAGCATGAAGATGCTAAAGCTTACCAGTTCTATTGCTCAGTTTACACACGATAAAGACCTCATCGAAACCGAATGGGAAGCTATTACTAAAAGTCTTGATGAGCTGAAGGAGCTTCAGAATAAGGCCATGGACGATAACCTGGTAGAGATCCTCGATATAAATAAAAAGGATTTTACACAGAATTTTACGAATGAGACAGATGCGAAAAAGCGTACCCAGTATATCCTGGACATCTCAAAAATTGCAGAGAACAAGATCGTGGAAGAGCGGAAATCCAATCCAGAGAACTGGAAGCAGGAATATCACGACCAGATGCTGGCAGTCCAGAATCTTAAGATAAGGTTTGGTATGCTTACCTTCAGGATACTCGAAAACCTGGATAAATACGAAAAACTTATACAGAAATATGAAAATGACCCATTTCTAAAGGATGAAATGAAGAATTTAAAATTGAAACTGGACCTGGTTAGAAATAGCTTCGAATCTACTTTTAACCCTCAGGAATATATCAAAGCATCCAATGAAATGTATATTGTCGAGTAATCTCTAATTATCCTTATAATGATCCAGAACCGCTTTGATTCCCCGAACAGGGATTATGAT
>JBFIMP010000041.1:0-14370 GCA_041611635.1 Christiangramia sp. | reverse complement strand
CTGAACACAGAAAAGGATAGTTCATTTGCCGCTGCAACTAAAGAGCTTTATAAAAAGAAAGCAGAGCAAATGAATATCGCTATTCTTGAAGAAGATAGTATCGAGAAATTAAGCCAGGAAGAGCAGGACAATTACTATGATCAAATAGATCAACTAAAATCTAACGTAAAGCCGGAAATTGAAGAACTTAGAAAGACAGTGATTCCTGTAAATGTTTCAGATTTTGTGGATCATATAGATTACCTGGTGGAAAAGATAGGTATAGACCATGTAGGAATCAGTTCAGACTTTGATGGCGGCGGAGGAATCGATGGCTGGCAGGATGCATCAGAAACTCTTAATGTTACGATAGAACTTGTTAAAAGAGGATATTCTGAAGCAGAGATCAAAAAACTTTGGGGGGAAAACCTGCTAAGAGTTCTGAATGAAGTACAGGCCGTAGCAAAAGAAATTCAGAAGGCATGATCAATTCAAAAATCGTATTTCTATAATATTAGGAGCACCTCCTAAACCTTCATTGGCGATAAATATTCGTCCGGAAGGACTAAAGGCAATTCCCTCTGGCTGTGAAAATTCTTCCGGATCTAATAAATGTAATTCCTTTATTTTACCAGATTCCTTCAAGATGAGTATTTTCTGAAATTCAGCATCGAGTACATACAGTTCCCCGGTATTGGGATGAAAACCAATATCTGAAGGTCTTATAAGTTTTCTGGGGTTATTGGTTCGCAGAACATCAAAGGCAGGATCGTTATAGTTTATCTTGATAACCGGCTCGTAGTCCAGCTTATTGGTTTTAGGGTCAAAAGAATAGATTCCTTTGTAATCCCCACGATTATCCAGATTGCGTTCTTTCACAGCTAACCAAAGATCACCATCGTGGGTAGAAGCCATACCTTCGATATTATTGCGATATTCAAACTCCAGTTCTATTTTTTCAGCATTCTTTTCTGCGAGATCAAGGTTTTTAATATTGTATAATTTTCCGCTACTTTCAATAACCCAGAATTCACCATTCAAAAATGTGAGCGCTTCATAATCTCCGGGAGGTCCGAATTTATATTGCTTTACGATGCTGTTAGAGCTTAGGTCGTATATAAAAATGATACCGTCTTCGTCCTGTATGCAGGCAATACGATCATCACTAACCCAATGAATCCCGGAAACCTCTTCCAGTTCTGCAGGCAGTTCCCATTTATTTATAATCTCGTATGATTTCGTGGCATCTTTAAAATCATAATCATTTGCCTCATAAATAGCGTATATCACACCGGCTAGTACTAAAACCAACATAACGATACCTACAGCCCATCTATTCATATATTAAGTCTTTGAATCTAAAGTACATTAATGAGGGGCGTAGACAAAAAGATTAACAATTATTTGAACACTCCACTACACCCCTATTTTTTCTTTCATAAAAAACTGAAAATCAGCATAAAAGTTAAAAAGATGTTAAACAGGTACCTTTTATAACATAGTACTGTAACAGATTGTTTTTCTGGTCGTCTATTAAATAGAAACAATCATTAAAATCATCCATTATGAGATCTACATCAGAAAACACCAAGAACAGAAAATCATTCATGAATACCGAGGCTAATGCCAGTTCATTGAGCATTTTAAGCAGAAGAAGATTCGCTTACTAAATTAAAAATTATCATCAATCACTAAAATCATCAATTATGAGAACTACATCAGAAAACACCAAGAGCAGAAAATCATTCATGAATACTGAGGCAAATGCTAGTTCATTGAGCATCCTAAGCAGGAGAAGATTCGCTTAGTATTAAAAATTATCATCAATCACTAAAATCATCAATTATGAGAACTTTAGATAGCATAGTCCAGGATTTCGAAAGAGACAAAGAGGGTGGAATCACACACCGCAGACCTTTTCTTAATCTTAAACATTCAGCAGGCAACTTCACCTGGCACGAGAAAAGATGTTCTTCATGACCGGTCGATGGACTCAGCAATCACGACGAACTTGCTGAAAATTTGGAAGCATCATAAATCTACTATGAAAGACTGTTCTAAATGGAGAACTGCATTCATTGATGCAGGTGTCATTTAGATGATGGTGGATCTCAAACCACAAAAATTCTGCCCAATAAATAGTTATAAAACCTAGCCGGTAAACACTGGTTTACCGGCTATAATTTTTGGTTAAAAATGCATTAAAATAAGCTTAAAATCGAAAGCTCTAGGGGTAAACATTTGTTTATTTGCAGCATTTATCCTGAACAAATGTTAGCAAGAATAAAAAGACATCCCAAATTAAAGTGGGCGTTAATCGTACTATTATGTTTAATCACGCTTTTCTTTTTATTTTTTGGAAGTATTTATTTTGGTTTCTGGGGCAAGATCCCAAGCTCCAAGGAGCTTACAGAATTAAAGCAAAACAAAGCTACCCAGGTACTGGCCTCTAATGGTGAACTTATAGGTAAGTTCTATATTTTCGACCGCCAACCCATTAAATTCGCTGAATTCCCGCAGCATCTTATTGAAGCATTAATAGCGACTGAAGATGCCCGTTTCTATGAACATGATGGTATAGATAACCGTAGCCTTTTAAGGGTGTTTTTCAAATCTATCCTGCTACAGGACGAATCTGCAGGTGGCGGTAGTACCATAAGCCTCCAATTGGCCAAGAATATTTATGGCCGGCGCGATTTCGGAATGTTTGGCATCGTAATTAATAAAATGCAGGAAGCTGTGATCGCGAAGAGGCTTGAGGATATCTATACCAAGGATGAGATTATCGAACTTTATTTTAATACTGTTCCCTTTAGTGATAATACCTATGGTATTGAAAGTGCCTCACTTAAATTCTTCAATAAACATACTTCAGAATTAAACTTAGAAGAAGCAGCAGTTCTGGTAGGAATGCTGAAAGCAAGTCATTATTACAATCCGCGTATATTTCCCGAACGCAGCAGGTTGAGGCGTGACGTGGTTCTTATGCAAATGGCTAGAAACAACTACCTAACTATGGAGGAAGCTGAAGAAGCTAAACTACGTTCTTTAGTTCTTGATTATAAGAATTATAGTCATGATAAAGGTATTGCCCCCTACTTTCGTGAACAGGTAAGGAAGGATGTAAGCCATGTCCTGGAAAACTTAAAGAACAAAGACGGTAAGAAGTATAATATATACCGAGACGGACTGATCGTTCATACCACCCTAAATTACAAAATGCAACAACTGGCCGAAGAAGCCATGCTGGAACATATGTCTAAATTGCAGGTGGAACATGAAAAATCCTATGGAAACTATGCTCCATGGATTCGTGATAAGAAGATACTTAACGAAGCCGTAAAAAGATCACCTAAATACCAGTCCTTATTGAAAGATGGTCTTAATGAAGCTGAGATCATGATGAAATTAGAGCAGAAACATCCAACCGAATTATTTAGTTATGATGGAGGTATGGAAACTAAAAATGTTAGCACTATAGATAGTGTGGCACATTACCTGAAGTTTTTAAATTCCGGGCTTTTGGCTGTGGATCCAGAAAATGGTGGTGTACAGGCCTGGGTTGGTGGCGTGGATTTCAGGTTTTTTAAATATGACCACGTGGCACAAAGCAAAAGACAGGTAGGCTCCACTTTTAAACCGTTCGTTTATACTGCCGCGTTGGAAAATGGCATAGACCCCTGCTCCTACTTCTCGGTTCGTGAAGTTACTTATGCAGATGGCTGGACTCCTTCCAATTCATCTTCAGAAGGAGACGATCCCAATTTGAATTACAATTTAAAGACAGCTTTAAGCAGGTCTATGAATACGATTGCGGTAAAGGTTCTTATGGAAACTGGAATTGATAAGGTGATCGAACAGGCCAGGAAAATGGGTGTAGAATCTGATCTTCCCGCAGTGCCTTCTATAGCTTTGGGAACCGCCTCACTTACTCTTAGTGAACTTACTTCTGCTTACACAAGTTATGCAAATAATGGTCATTATTCCAAGCCTTATTATATTACCAGGATCGAGGATGGGGAGGGAAATTTACTGGCTGAATTCAAGCCAGAGGTATCTAAAAACAGGGCTTTTTCTGAGGACACCAGGAAGATCATGATCAATATGATGCAGGCTACGGTTGATGAAGGAACTGCTACCAGGTTGCGTTATAAATATGGGCTTCAAAATGATATTGCCGGAAAAACAGGAACTACCCAGGATAATAAAGATGGCTGGTTCGTTGGGATTACTCCAGAATTGGTATGTGTAACTTGGGTTGGCGCCGATGATCACAGGATCGGGTTTAGAAATACGGGAATTGGTCAGGGAGCAAATTCGGCACTACCAATTTTTGCAAGATTGATGCAAAAAATGAATGCCGATTCAAATTTCAACAATATCACAAATGCTCGCTTCAACGCACTTTCCGGGGAACTGGCAGAAATGATGGAATGCCCACCACAGGAACGAGACAATTTCTTTGAGCGTCTCTTTTCAGGGAAAGACAAAGACGCTCAAAAGAGAGAAAATAAAAAGAAAGAGAAGAAAAAAGGATTCTTCAATCGTCTTTTCGGTAAAAAAGATAAAGACAATTAGAATTGCTTATTGATTTCCATTCTTAGTTTACGGGAATAATCTTCTTCCAGCCAGTCACGATAGTTTTTGGTGCTCTTACTAATACAGTATGAATACTGTCTTATCCTGGAGGCAATATCGTCTTTCAGTTCCTTAGCCAGTATTCTCGCATCGAATACATCTTCACTGTTCTCTACACACATCTTTACGTGCTGCTCCATAGACCATTCCAATACCGCTTTAGATTTTAATCCTTTTTTAATGACTTCATCGTAAGCCGCTTCAATATCAAAAGTGACATCCTCGGTCTTCGAAAATTGCTCCCTAACCTCTGGTGGCATCTGGTATTGAAAATCTCTTTCGATCTCTTCATCACTAAGAAGATTTTCAAAATAGAAATCTGGCGATCTAAAGATCTGTTTCCAGTCTACCGGGGTACTCCAGTGACCAAATCTGGCCATGTTGTTACCAAGATCGATCACGTTGAACTCGCTCTTATCTTTTAACACACGTGATCCACGACCTATCATCTGGAAATAGAGGGTCAGCGATTTAGTCGCACGATTTAAAATGATGGTTTCCACTGTTGGCTCATCAAACCCGGTAGTAAGTATACTTACCGAAGTTACGATGGCATCTGGGGTATGTTTGAACCATTTAAGGATATCCTTACGGTCCTGCTTACTTGTGGTATTATCCAAGTGTCTGATGGGTAACCCTGCGTTTTTGAATGTATGGTAAACCTCTACAGATGTATTAATACCATTATTAAAGATAAGCGTCTTTTTACCTCGTGATCTTTCATAATATGCAGTAAGAAGTTTCTCCTGCATGCTATAATTAGAATATAGTTCTTCTGAAGACTTTACGGTATAATCGCCGTTCATACCAACCTTAAGATTGGTAAGACCTACATTATAACTGTAAATATTTGCTTTTGCCAGGAACCCCTTTTCAATAAGAGAATTTATAGAGTCTCCAACAATGAGTTCTCTATAATTATCTTTCATGGGCAGCTTGATATTAGAACTTAGTGGTGTTGCTGTAACTCCAAGAATGAAACATTTTTCGAAGAATTTGAAAAGCTTTCTAAAAGAGTTGTAATGCGCCTCATCGATGATCACCAGGCCTATATCCTGTATTTCCAGTTTCTCATCGTTCAAACGGTTGTTCAGGGTTTCCACCATGGCCACAAAGCACATGTAGTCATCCTGGTCTGGAAGTTCCTTAACTTTAGAGTTGATGATCTTGTTACGCACCCCAAAACCAGACAACATTTTAGAGGTTTGTTTACAAAGTTCAATTCTGTGAGTTAGAATAAGAACTTTCTTATTTGTTCGCTGTATATATTCTCTCGTCATTTGAGAGAAGATCACAGTTTTTCCTCCACCCGTAGGCAGCTGATATAACAGGTTATAGTTACCGGGGTGTTCCTCTATAACCCCAAAAATTTTATCTATATCCTTCTGTTGATAGTCATATAACTTCTTGTCTACTTTCTTCTTTTCAATTCCAAATGTTTCTAGCGCCATAGATTCCTTTATACGTAAGCAATTTTGCAAAAATAAAGCATTTTATACTTTACTCAAAAATTAATTGAGCAATAAGAAGGATTAAATTAGATAAGTTTCCCTGAAAAATATCGTATTTTTAAAGCGGTGATTTTGGCCATTGTTTTTTCAACTTCTGAAGAAACAACCTTTTAGCTTTCCCCCCGGAAAAAGTTCTAATTAGAAAAATCCGGAAGTTTGGTCCCTAAGAATGATCTTTTTTCTAAATATGAGTCAGTATTAAACAACTGTGAGTTATTCGCTGACCTTACTAATTCTCAATGGCAGGATTTGCTATCCCATTTTCATGAGGAAAAATGGAAGAAAAATACCTGTATCATTAACCATCAAAAATTTCTATTTCATTTTTACATCATTACCAAAGGGCGTATTAAGATGTACAACGTGGATGAATTCAGTGAAAAAGAACACACTTTATTCCTGCTAAAAGAGGCAGATGTTTTCGATCTCTTTTGTTTATTTGATGGTATAAAACACCGCGTTTATTACGAATGTCTGGACAATACAAAAGTACTGGCCATTCCCATGGACAGGTTAAGAAACTGGTTAAATAAAAACCCACATCAATATCAGCATTTCCTTACCTATGCAGGAAAGATGATGAGAGCACTTGAATCCAATGTCTCCCAGCTCATATTTACAAATATCACAACTCGTCTTCTCAAGCTTCTTCTTGAAAATGTAAACTCTCAATCTAAAAAACTGGAACATATTAACGATCTGCCGAATAAGGAAATAGCAAATTTAATTGGATCCACGAGAGCAGTGGTTAATCGACATCTTCAGGAATTGAAGCAAATGGGGTCCATAAAAATGGCAAGAAATCAGCTCGAGATCAAAGACATCAACCTTCTTCTTAAAGAACTTGAAAAGCAAAATAGAAATCACAAATAGGCTATTTGTGCTACTTAAGTGCTTTTTATCCAGATCTTTAGAATGTATATTGCATCATCTAATCAAGTATTTATCAATCATATTAATCTTAAAAATCATGAAAAAGATCATCACCTTAATTTTAGTAGCAGGATGGGTTTTAAACTCTTATTCGCAAGAGATTATCCAACTTGAAGAAACAACTTTACACTATGAACCGACCGGCGAAATTGTTTTTGAAGATTATTCCAACGGAATTGTAAGAGTGAAAGAGAGTTACCAAAAACAATTTCAATCAAACGCCATTGCATTTATTAATGAGAATTTTGATCTAAAAAGATTTCGTCAAGAATCTGGCAACATGAGTGGCGATGTTTATGTAACTGTCACTAGTTCTAATGGCCAATTAAAAGCGGTTTATAATGAAAAAGATGAATTGGTTAAAACATACCAACAATTCAGAAACGTACCTCTTCCTTATGATGTAAGAAACCAGATTTATGCTAATTATCTTGGTTGGAACTTAACTAAAGATAAATACATAGCTTCTGGTAAACATGCAAACATAGATGATGAAAAATACATCATACACCTAGAAAAAGGGAAAGAACGTGCAAAATTAAAAATCGTACCTGCACGAAGTACTGTCACCGGAGTGGCATCTATAGAAAAATATTAGTAAATATTTAAAAGCTTTGGAGGCTATTTGAATTTTCAGCACTGTCTAAATCTCATAAGACAGAATGTTAAAATGCAATAGTAGTTAATAGTTAATAAATGGTTGATCTCTCAGATCAATAAAATCACTCAGATTAACGCTAAAATTCAAACAGCCTCTTTTTTTATTGCTCGAAAAGCTCTGATGACAAATACCGGTCTCCCCTATCACATACAATACTTACCACGAGCCCGCTTTCTAATTCATTACATAACCTAATTGCGGCACTGGCCGCACCTCCACTGCTCATACCAGCAAAAATACCTTCTTCTTCGGCTAGTCTTATACTCATCTTTATAGCATCCTGTTCACTAACTTCCAACACCCTATCTACTTTACTGGGGTTGAAAATCTTAGGTAAATAAGCTTCAGGCCATTTCCTAATCCCCGGAATCCGAGAATCATTTGTTGGCTGTACCCCAACGATCTGAATATCTGTATTTTGTTCTTTTAAAAAAGTGCTGGTTCCCATAATGGTACCGGTGGTTCCCATAGAGGAAACAAAATGACTAACCTTATGCTTGGTATCCCGCCAGATCTCAGGGCCTGTTGTGTTATAATGTGCTTTCCAGTTATCGTTATTCGCAAATTGGTTGAGCATGAAATAACCACCTGTTTTCATTTTATCTTCGGCGTAATCCCGGGATCCTTCTATGCCATCATCTGCACTGGTCAAAATCACTTTTGCGCCATAGGCTCTCATGGTTTGTACTCTTTCTATGGTTGAATTCTCAGGCATAACAAGTTCAATATCCAGGCCAAAGATTCCCGCGATCATGGCCAGCGCTATTCCTGTATTTCCACTCGTAGCCTCAATAAGTTTGGTTTTCTTATCTATTTCACCTCTGTCCAAAGCACTTTTAATCATGTTATAAGCAGCTCTGTCTTTAACACTACCACCAGGATTTTGCCCTTCAAGTTTAAAATATAGCTCTACCCCGGGTTTATTGAATACTCGTTTCGCTTTTACTAAAGGTGTATTCCCAACAAGGTCTAATATTGAATCATTCATTTGTCTACTGCGTTTTTAATACTAATTTGGGGTGTATGTGAGACCATGGAATTTTTAGGAACAGATCTGGTTAACCAAACGTTCCCTCCTATGACGCTATTTTCTCCAATTACTGTTTCTCCTCCTAAAATGGTAGCATTTGCATAAATAGTCACATTACTCTCGATGGTTGGATGTCTTTTAATATTTCTTAAGGTCCTGTTTACGGTCAATGCGCCAAGGGTAACTCCCTGATATATTTTCACATTATCCTTGATTACAGCGGTTTCCCCTATTACCACTCCGGTAGCGTGATCTATGAAAAAGGAATTCCCAATCTTCGCACCGGGATTAATATCTGTACCGGTAGTACTATGAGCACATTCTGTCATTAATCTGGGCACCAGTGGCAACCCGAATTTGTAAAGCTCATGACTTAACCTGTAAGTTGCAATTGCATAAAAGCCGGGGTAGGATAGATAAACCTCTTCTACCGAATTTGCGGCAGGATCATTTTTTGCTATGGCCTGAGCGTCTAAGTTCAATTTTTCCAGAATACCGGGTAGCAATTGCAGGAAATCCTTCCAGATATCCTGACAGGGAGAACCGGGTTCCCAGCAAACAAGTTTAGCCAGGACTTCGAAATCCATTCCCAGTTCCATCAAATTATCTTTTACTGGAGTTTGTTTATCAAACAGAGTATAGAAAAGTTTACGGGTGAAGGCTTCAGTCTTACTTTTAATACTCAAATTGAGATTGGGCAGATTCTTCTGGTCTTCAATTTGAGCAATTATTCTTTCCAATTCCATAGCTTTAAATATAGAATTCAAATTTACTCAATTAGACCGAACTCAAAAAGCTTATCATTACTAAGCTTGGAAGGAAAAGATCTCTAAAGAATTTGATTTTTGATATAAAAAGTTCTATATCATTAGTCATTGCAAATGGAGAATTGGCCGGGAAAGACTAATCTGGTGAATTGAACTATCTTATTAGCGAAAAATGAATGGTTTGATCTGGAAAACCGGATATTCTAATTAAGCACCAATAATCATCTGCCGGCAGGTCTTTTCCATTAAACTTTCCATTCCATTGAAAACCGACTCCATTACCAGATTTTAAGACTTTCCCATACCTGTCGAAAATTAGTATCTCTGAAGAATCAAAAAATCCAACTCCATTAAGTTCGAATATGTCATTATAACCATCCCCATTGGGGCTAATCATTTTTGGCACTACGATATGTGCGAACTCAATCGTATCTATATTACATTCTACAGAGTCTTTCATGTATGCTGTATATATTCCCCCGGGAATAGAATTGAATATCTGTGAACTTTGGTAGTTTACACCATCAATAGAATATTGAAAACTGCCTTCATTTGCAGGAATAATTCTAATATCTTCAGCTTGAGAGACTACCTCCTGGATCTGGGCATTAGCTCCGAGACTTACCAAAAAACTCTTGGTGACACTGCATCCTTCTTTAGTTATAATATCCACGGAATAATTACCAGATGAATTTACAAGGATGGAGTTTCCTGTTTCCCCGGTGGACCAGACGAAGTCGTAATCTACAAGGCCTGTTTCTAATCGCAGATTGGAATCAGGGCAGATCTTCAGGTTTTCATCCTGGACGTCTGGCACATTAAGCAAGGTATATTTCACGGGGGTTCTCTTACTGCCTGCGCAGTCGTAGCCTTGCTTTTTAGCTTCGGCATAGTAAATACCTTCTTCTATAGGATAGAAGACGTCTGTATCATCTGCCAGTAAATTGCCTCCATTTTCAGCATCATACCAGGAAACAGATTCGTCCTCTGCAACGCTAACTTTTATTGCAGGAGCTAATTCATTTTCACAAACCTGAACATCTCCATTACTTACAGGCGGCGGCGGTGTCTCTATTACCTTAACTGCAAATGCTTCTGAAGCTGAACTACAAAAGGTATTATTGAGATTATTTTCATCTTCTGCGACCTTCACTCGAAAAAAGTAAGAGTCATTTAATAATGATGTTTGATAGCTAGCTGAATTAGCTCCGGGAATATTTCCCCAATTCTCACCATCCTCGCTTATCTGCCATTGAAAAAATGGCTGATTATAGACCGAGCCATCAGATTTTGCCTCTAATTTCAGACTTACCGGCATATTCTCTTCACAAATAGTAAGTCCAACTTCATTTTCTTCAGAATTAATCGTTGTTAAATCACCGCAAGACCGAAAAATGATATCATCGATGGCTAAATCATTCCCGCAACCTCCTTCTCCATTATTGAACATTTTCAGAATTACCGCTGCCTGCCCAGGTTCAGACCTGAAGGTCAAGGCAAACTGCTCCCATTTTGGCGAAGAGGTTGACGCTATATCTCCAGTATCGCCAGATTTTATAAGAAAGCTGTCGGTTTCATCCCAGATCTCGAAACGCACGTTATTTGGGATTCCACCATCAGGACATATATTACTGGACCGGTCATAAACATTCATCAAAAAAGCCGAAAATTCATAAGTGGTATTCTCACAAAGCCCTGAAATTTCTTTTCTGTAAAATCTACCTGCAGAAAAATCGGCATTAACTATCAAAGCTCTTCCACCAGAAATATTGGTATTCGGTAATAAAGAATGCCAGGAGGTAATAAAGTTCCCGATAGTGCTGGAAATTGTATACTCCCCGTCCTGCGGATCCTGCCTTACAAAGTCATAATTTGTGATTCCAGCAGCCAGGGGGGCACCAGTGCCGGAGCCATTTCCAAAATCTTCATGAAATATAGGATCACCCTTGCTTCCACTGCAAAATCCCAACTGGGAATACCCTGAAGTAATGGTTAAAAAGACAAGAATTACTAATAATATTCGCATTATTTATATTAAAGAAACCGGTCTTTTAATTGCTCGAAAAGGTAAGAATTATTCCAATTCTGTTTTTGAGCTTCATTTCCAATTTCATGTATTCTAGTGATGAATTCACTAGAAATACCTTTCTCAATGACAAAATTAACTACCTGCTCATAAGATTTCAGCATGCTTTTTTGGAATCCCTCAGTGATGTTTTCTTTATCCCTGGACCATGTTTGAGCTACTTCAATATTATATAACATCACATCTGCCAGGGAATGAGGCTCCATTTCTAGTTTTAAAAAATGTTTTATCAGTTTATGCGCAACAGATCTACGGGTTTTAGGCCGCCTGTTATTTGGTGGAAAATATTCTTTAGAGATCTTGAATTTGGCTTCCCTAACAAGTTTTTCCTCGTTCGGGTTAAAAACAAAATTGTAGAATACTTTTACCTCTTCAAACCTCATATATAGATCCATGATCTGGTCTTCAAGGTCCTCCTTATCTAAGGATTTGATATATTTTTTGAAAGCACGTTTGCTCATTTAATCCTTATTAAGCTTTTCTATATTAACCTGCAGTTTTTCTGAAATATCCAGCAACCAATCCAACTGTCCTGTTACCAGCTGCGCCTCCTGTAACTTGAACCTCATTTGCTCGTCTATCTTTTCTTTTCCAGCTTCGATCTCAAGGTCTCTTTGCTTTGCAAGTTTATTGAATTTTTGTTGGAGAGACTTACCAGCTAAAGAAATTTCAAGGTTTTCCATCTCTATCATCTTTTTGTTCTCCAAAATATTCACGCAATTTTTCAGGTTAACAGTAATCGCTTTGGTATAGGTTTCAAAATCTTCAGATGCCCTGGTAGTAGGATGAGTCCTGATATAGGTTCCCATGGAGGCCACTGCAGATAAAAAGGTCTGATTTAAACCTACGATTTCATAGATAAGCCCAACCTGTTTTTGTCTGGATTTTGGTTCCTGCGTCATTCGCTGAAAGGCTCCACTTAAAGCCCCCATATCCAGAAAAGCCTTTTTTCGAGACAATTTATAGGAAATTGGCAGTGATTTTTTCTCATGATAGAACCTATCTATCTCTGAAAGGTATTCAAGATTAGATTTTAATGAAGTTGTTATAACGTTATTCAGATTCTGAGACTCCCATTTTGGCCATAATAAAAGGTTACCGAAAGCCGCAAGACCAGCTCCAATCAATGTATCTATGATCCTGAATTGTATGACATTCAGTACTTCAGGCTGTAACAAGGCATATATGAATATGATACTTAAGGTTATAAAGATCGCTGCCGTGGTATAATTTCTCTGGATCAAAGAAAAAGCAAGAGTTAAAGACAAAATACCTAAAACAGCATAAACAGTGCTATTCTGGGTGAGGAAAACGATTCCAACGGCAATGGCCCCACCTATTAAGGTGCCTACGATACGCTTTCTAGTTCGTTGTTTTGTAAGCCCGTAGTTAGGTCGCATAATAACCACCACAGTTAATAAAATCCAGTATGAATTTTGAACTGAGAAATAATCGCCTATCAAATAACCTGCAAGAACAACCAGGGAAAGTCTCAATGAATGTCTGAAAATAGCAGAATCAAAATTAAGATTAGTAGTTAGTGTTTTAAAACTATATTCCTGCTGTGTTAGAAATTTTGTGAACTCTTTATCCTTGACAAATAATTTCCTCTTTCCTTCTAGATTCCTAAGGATCCGGTCTATATTATTTATTTTCTGAGCCTGTTTTGATTGATAATCAAAAAGATTACGAAGCATAAGCATTTCTTCCCGTCTTTGCCCAATATCTATATTTGACCTAAACGTTCTCAGGGCCTTTTCCACTTCCCCTAGAGCATCGGGAATTTTATTTTTTGGCAATTCAGAATTCTTAAGCATCGCGAGGGCTATAGCGTCCAGTTGAGTAGCCATTTTTAAGCTGAAATTGGCGAAAACCTTTAGTTCCAGTGAACTCTCCTGCAATGAGCCTTGCATCTTTTTAAAATCTATAGGATTGGCCATGGCCAGTTCCAGCATATCTACCAGATCTATAAAAATAAGAAGACGCTTTCTTGCATAACCCGAACTTCCTGAAGATCGCCTTGCACTTATAAGAATTTCCCTCAGGCTTTCATGATGTTCATTCAATTCACTCTGGCTTTGAAAAAGCTTTTTCTGAATCTCCTTTTCATCAGAACCGGGTTTAAAAAGCTCTACTCTTAACCTTAGATAATCTGCAGTTAACTCCATGGTTTCCGCGATCAATTGCTCGGTAGCCCTTTCAGGTTTTATAAGATACCAGCTTATACTAACCAGAAGATACCAGATTCCTCCTATCCCTATTAAAAGGGACTTTTGCCAGATCTCCATTCCCGATGAAATATTAGCAAAGCTTAGAACCACTGCCAGTAGACCTGAAAATGTTACCAGGGATGCTCTGAAGCCATAAACTGAAAGATATGAAATTGTAAACATCATAATAGCCAGCATGGGGATGATCGCCCACAGGAAGTTTGCGGCATATCCTGCGATACAAAAAGATAGGGCACCAAGTAAAGCGGCCGCCAGAATTCCAAATACCTTATGCTTAAAACTGCCGGGCACATCACTTGGCGATGATAATAAGCACCCCATGGCCAGACTGATTCCAATTTCCAGATTCCCAAAATTTGAGAAAACACCAATAGGTACCACGATCGCAATGGTCAATACTATAGCTTTAGAAAAGTCTGTGCTCCTTAAGAACTTGATAAAATCGTTCTGATATTTTTTTAATTTTCCGGTCACTTCTAATCTGATTTCAGATTCTGAAAATAAAGCTTTAAAGATACATTAAGCCTGCTTTCT
>JBFIMP010000040.1:0-14501 GCA_041611635.1 Christiangramia sp. | reverse complement strand
GAGGATTTCGGTGCGTATCATTCCAAATGTTCGATCCTGGATATATTCAACTTTTCCTTCGATGGCATCATCAAAACTAGGCCATCCACAACCGCTCTCAAATTTTGCATCGCTTTCAAATAGCTTTTCACCGCAAGCGGCGCATTTATATTCTCCCTGATCGAAATGAAGATTGTACTTTCCCGTATGCGGAGCTTCAGTGCCTTTTTGTCTAAGAACCCTGAATTGCTCTGGAGAAAGTTCTTTTTTCCATTCTTCTTCAGTCTTTTCTACTTTATACTTTCTCATTTTATTCCGAATCTGGTTTAAAGTCCATTGCTACACCATTTATACAATGGCGCTTTCCGGTAGTTTCCCTTGGACCATCGTTAAATACGTGTCCTAAATGACCTCCGCATCTCGCGCAATGCACTTCATCTCTCTGGTAACCCAGTTTTGAATCACTCCCGTAAGCTACAGCGCCATCAATGGCCCTGTCGAAACTTGGCCAGCCGGTACCGCTTTCGAATTTGTGTTTGGTCTTATAAAGTTCATTTCCGCAGGCTGCACAAACAAAAGTTCCGGGTTGCTTGATATCCAGAAGATCACTGGTAAAAGGTGTTTCGGTAGCTGCTTTCCTGAGAACAGCGAATTCCTGACTGGTTAACTCCTGTTTCCATTGATCTTCAGATTTTGTGACTTCATATTCTTTTGAAGAATTTTTATCTGAGTTCTTTTGGGCATTTCCGTTGCAACTAATAAGGAAAGTGGCGAGTAGGCTAAAAATTAGAATCTTTTTCATGGTAATCTTTTCCATAAAAATACAAAGATTGTGCCGCGATAAAAGTTGTTATTTTGTTAATTACTTTTTGATTCCCTAAAATACGGCGGTGACCCAGGCCAGAAGTAATCATTAATTCGCTGTTTTCCAATTCTTCATGGATCTCATAGGCCGAATTCACCGGAACATCAACATCTTTTTTATCATGTATAACTAATGTAGGAACCTTTACATGTTTTGCAGATTCACCGCCAGATAATACATCCATATCTTCATTGAACCTTTTATCAAGATAGGCTTTCATTTTCCTGGCCACTTTATCGTTCATCTTCATGATCTGGGCAAAATGCCTGGTGATCTCTGAAATTTTGTTGGCGGTACCTATGATGACCAGTTTATCTGTTTTTAAACCCTGTCTTATAGCGCGTAGGGAAGACATGCCGCCAAGGGAGTGACCTATCACAGCATCAAAAGGACCATATTGCGCATCCATATAATGAATCGCCTGGATAAAGAAAGGCATCATGCTCATTTTGCCATTAAGTTTTCCATGAGCGGGAGCATCAAAGCTTATACACATATATCCCTGTTCTACCAGGGCTTCAGCGATCTTGGCTAATTGCGTTCCGCGACCGCTCCAGCCATGGGCCAGTAATACTTTTTTGTCGCTTTTTCCATATTCATAAGTTCTTATTTCTCTATTCATAGAGGGAACCAGAACAGTCTTTTGAACAGAATTCCTGTCCATTTCTTTTTCCCTTGCCGGTAATTTATATTTAAACGGACTTAGGAATAATTTCGCAGCGAACCTGCTAGCCAGGAAAGGGGAAATTATGGTTAGTATCCTGGTAATAATTAGAATGTAAGATGGTATTAGAAGCCTTTGAACCGGGGTGTTGTCCCTCTTTTTTTTAGTCATATTTAAGAAACATTCGATGTATTATAAAAACAATAACATACTTTCAGATCCCTTTCTAAAGCCTTGTTATTGCTGCAAATATCAACAATGGTATTGTTTTTGACCGGTTATTTATTGTTAAATCATACTTAAACTAACATAAGCCATATTGCGGCTTTTGTATTTTTAAGCACCGAAAAACCAAAAATCATGAAATTTAAAAATACCTTTTTGTGGTTAAGTGCGCTGCTATTGGTAGTGTCGTGTAAAACCAATCCATTTACGGGAGAAAGCAATCTTAATTTTGTATCTAATGATCAATTGTTCCCTGCTTCATTTGAGCAATATAACCAGTTTTTAAATGAAGCTGAGGTAGTTAGAGGAACAGAGGAGGCGAGAATGGTTCAAAATTTAGGACAGGATATTGTAAATGCTGCTGAAAGATACCTTAATGCAAATGGTTACCAGGGTTTTATGAATGATTTCCGTTGGGAATTCAACCTGGTAAAGGATGAACAGGCCAATGCTTTCGCCATGCCAGGAGGTAAGGTTGTGATCTACACTGGAATTGTAGATGTAGCTAAAACTAAAACCGGTTTGGCAACAGTTATGGCTCATGAGATCGCGCATGCTTTGGCAGATCACGGTGCACAAAGAATGAGTGCAGCACAATTGCAACAGTTGGGTGCAGTGGCTGGATCTGTAGCAGTTAGTGGTGAGAGTAGAAGGACGCAACAAATCTTTGCACAGGCTTACGGGCTTGGAACTACAGTAGGAGTGATGCTTCCATTTAGCAGAAGTCATGAGGCTGAAGCCGATAGGATAGGTTTAACCCTCATGGCGATTGCAGGTTACGATCCAAGAGAGGCATCAGAACTTTGGAAAAGGATGCAGGAGAACAGTAATGGACAGGCTCCGCCGGAGTTTCTAAGTACTCACCCATCTAATCAAACGAGGATTAACAATCTAACAAAGTGGGCTCCAGAGGCTATAGAAGAGGCTCGTAAATATGGAGTGACCAGTTTTAAATAATACAAATTAAAATAAGTATGTAAAGCCACCAAATCCGGTGGCTTTTTTTATTTTTAAGGCATGAAGAAATTACCAAAAGGAAGTAAAAAGCTTATTCATGCCTGGGCTTTTTACGATTGGGCCAACTCTGTTTATAGTCTGGTCATTTCCTCGGCTATTTTTCCAATTTTTTATGGAGCACTTACCATTGTAAAAGACAGCGATGGAAATAAATTAAGCGATACGGTCAGGTTCCTGGGCTTCGATTTTAATAATGATTCCCTTATAAGTTACGTTACAGCGGCCGCTTTTCTGGTAGTTAGCTTTCTGAGTCCTTTTCTATCGGGAATTGCAGATTATATAGGGAATAAGAAGAATTTCCTAAAGTTCTTTTGTTACCTGGGTGCTGTTTCCTGTATTGGTTTGTTCTGGTTCAATCTGGAATACTTATGGTTTGGATTATTATGCTACTTTCTTGCTCTCATTGGCTTTTGGTCCAGCCTGGTATTTTATAATTCATATTTGCCAGATATAGCTTTCCCAGAACAACAGGATAAGGCAAGTGCTCAGGGATTTTCCCTGGGATATGTTGGCAGTGTTATTCTTTTAATTTTATGCCTGGTGATGATCCTGAAGTATGATTGGTTCGGTTTTGAAGATGAAGGTCTGCCTACGCGCCTATCTTTTGTTTTAACCGGGATCTGGTGGATCGGTTTTAGCCAGTATACTTATTATTACCTGCCTAAAGGAAATAAAAAAGCCGGGTTTACCAGGCACGTGCTATTGAATGGTTTCCGAGAGTTAAATGGGATCTGGAAGTCCATAAAGCTTAATAAATCACTGAAACGCTATTTGCTTGCATTTTTCGTTTACAGTATGGCGGTGCAAACCATCATGCTTATCGCTACCTACTTTGGTATCGAAGAACTGGAATGGGGAAACCAGGATCCAACAACCGGCCTTATAGTGAGTATATTATTAATACAGTTGGTGGCAGTAGTGGGAGCGACTTTAACTTCCAGACTGGCCATCAAATTCGGGGATATAAAGGTGCTTATTTTTATCAATCTTATCTGGATCTCTATTTGTGGATATGCCTATTTTATCACTACCCCTGTACAGTTTTATGTTGCGGCAGCTTCGGTAGGTTTGGTAATGGGGGGTATACAGTCGCTTTCGAGATCTACCTATTCCAAGATGTTGCCGCAAAATGCTCTGGATACTGCAAGTTATTTCAGCTTTTATGATGTGTCTGAAAAAATTGGAATTGTTATAGGGATGTCACTATATGGTTTTGTCGCCCAGCACACAGGAAGTGTAAGAAATGCGATACTGTTCCTGGTGGTCTTTTTCATTGCCGGCGTGATTTTGTTAATGCGTGTACCAAAATACAGGATAAAGGCATAAAAAAAAGACCTGCCGATTGGCAGGTTCAAAAATCTTCATTTTAGTATTAATAGGAAGAA
The DNA here is from genome assembly GCA_041611635.1 of Christiangramia sp. Taxonomy (GTDB): domain Bacteria; phylum Bacteroidota; class Bacteroidia; order Flavobacteriales; family Flavobacteriaceae; genus Christiangramia. Next base: position 10,366 of record JBFIMP010000040.1, on the reverse strand, counting down.
ATTTTTCCAGATCCATGGGTGTTAAAATCCTGTCTCTCTGGGTTTCCCATGTAAACGATATCTCCAGATCCTGAAACTGATGCCTTCAGAGAAATTGAAGCATATACCATAATATCTCCAGAGCCGGTTACTCTGGCTTTTACGTTTTCGGCTTTTAAATCATAAGCATCAAAATCACCACTTCCGGTTACATTACATTTAAAGTCCCTGCTATTACCTTTTAGCTTTATATCACCAGACCCGGTTATTTTCCCTTCAATAGTTTCAGCAGTCACCTCCAGTTTAATATCACCAGATCCGGTTACCTGCACTTCAAGGTTCTTTGCATTGATTCTATCCTGGGTCCAGATGTCTCCAGAACCGGTTACAGAAATATGATTCAAGCTTTCAAAAGGGACCGTAATTAGAATTTCATTTTTTGGTGCCAGGTTATAGCCATCTTTAGTGGCTATTTTAAGAGTCCCGTTATTTACTTCAGTAAGAATATATTCATGCAGGTTGCTTTCAGCTTCTACGTTAATACGGCCTTCGTGACCGTCCACCAGCTTCACATTCATGGAGCCAACCAGTTTAATTTCATCATATGAATCTGTAGACCTGGTCTTGGTTACCATTTCTCCGTTTCCTTTAACGTTTTCACCTTTCCATTGCGCGTTGATGCAGGAAAATGACAGGAAACAGATACCTATTAATAAGAGAGCTTTTTTCATGATTTTGAATGTTTAATAAGATTTCTGATGATTATTTTTTTATGAATTTTACGCTTCCATAACTAGTGTTAACGTTTATGTCTGCTCCGGTTCCAGATCCATAGGTTCCTGATGCATAGTTGCTGGTGTTCTTATTTTCTTTCTTTTTCACATCAAGAAAATCCAGCCCATTTATAGAACCATAAGAAGTTTTTACGTCAAAATTAAAACTCATTTCGTTGTCGTAACCTATTTTAACTCCGGCGTAATCGGTATCTATGTTAATCTTTTTTGCACTTTTGATCACCTTCTCTATAGACAGGGAACCGTAATCCAGGTTGATGTCTGCAGATGTAAAGATCCTGTTGATTCGTGTAGTAAGATAATCACCATTACCAATGAGCACTTTTACCTTATCGATATCCACATTCCCGTAATCGCAATTAAATTCCAACTTAGATACCTTTCCAATTTTAGATTGAGAATAATCTGCAGTGATGACCAGGTGTTCGGCCTCCAAGATCTCGTAATCTGAATAATCTGCATTTATGGTCGCACTTTTCACGTAGTCTATCTTGCTATTACGCGTATAGTCAAAATTTAAGCTGTTGGAATCTCCTCGTAACTCCCCAAGGTCCAGTTTTCCATAATCGCAAATGATGCTGGTATTCCCCGTGGTTCTATCTATATAGATTCCTCCATAATCATTGCTTATCTCCAGGTTGTTTGATTCCGGAGCTCTAACTATATAATTCACTTCCATGTTCACATTGTCTGAACCTTCAAAAAGCTGCTTCCACCATGATTTTTCATTTTTAGAAAAGTGTGTTTTGGCAGAAACTCCCGACGAATTCTGGTTAAATTCAACATTGGTTTCTTCAAGTTTCTTCATAACCGCCTCCTTGTCGTTTCCGTTGGTTTTGATGATCACCTCAATTACAACCAGGTTCTGGTCCCAGGTAGTAATATCCACATTTCCATAACTGTTATCGATATTTAGATCTGAACTGGCACTCACCTTGAATTCCTTTTTGATCTTTTTTTCCTTGGTGTGCTTTCCCCTAAGTTCATTAACCTCGGTATTATTTTTTCCTTCAAAGTATTCGAAATGAGGGAGTCCGGGAGCTAGCACCACTAAGAATAAGATACTAGATAAAATTGTCTTCATAATTTTGGGTCTTTAGTGTTTTAATATTTTCGATCTGGTTCAAGACATCGTTTAAAAGGTCTATTCTCTGTTGGAAATTCTGGATCATTGCATAGATAACCCTGTTATCCTTGCCGCTTATTACAAGATCTTCTTTTAGACTTTCATAATTTTTCTCCAGTTTTTCCATCTGTAAAAGAGCATCATTAATAATAGCTTCCGTTTCCGGGGACTTTTCAGCATTCAAGGCATTCAATTCCTTCCTTATGACACTGGTATAGAACTCCTGAGTTTGTTTCAATTCAGGAGAAATACCGGCCAGGTCTGAAGCTTTTTCCGAACTGTTAGGGGCAATGAATTCACCAAGTAAAAAGAATGCAAGTAAGAAACTGGCCGCAATACCAAGTACAGGCCCCCAAGAGCTGCGAAACTTGTCCTTTTTGGCGGGAGACTCGAATCTATTATCCAGCTTATTGAAAAAGCGCTCTTTATGGCCGGTATGCGGTTCTTCTATATCGAAGTTCAGGTCCTCAAAAAGGCCGTTGAAGTCGTTATTTTTCATGATCCTCTAATTTTTTTCTTAAACTTTCTTTTGCCCTGGATATCATCGTTCGGCAATTGGCATAAGAAATATGCATTATTTCACAGATTTCTTCATAATCGTACCCTTCAATAAGATGCAAGGTTAAACCAAGCCTGTAATTCTCTTTTAGAGAATTGATCTTACTAAGGATCATACGAACTTTTTTGTTGTTTCTGTCAACCTCATCACAACCGATACCACCATGTTCTGCTTCATTTTTTAACTCGTCATTGTAGCTCACTTCCCCCAGTTTTGCGATCTTGTTATAAGCCGTGATACTTTCGTTAACAACAATTCGCTTGAGCCAGGCCCCGAAGGTGGAAGTTTCCTTAAAGCTGTCTATCTTAGTGAAGGCGCGTAAAAAAGCTTCCTGCATAATATCTTCAGCATCAGCTGAATGGCCCGTTATGCGATATGCAGTGTTATACATCGCTTTGTAATAACGATCATAAATTTCCATTTGAGCTCGCTGGTCGCCTTGACGACAACGCTCTACCAGGTCTTTAATATGTGTGATGGTTGGTGTCAATTAAAACTTGGTTTCTGTATTAAAGATGGAGGTAATCTTAAATTGTTACACTTTTGAAATAAAAACTTCAAATAAAGCGTGGCATAGGAATTGAATAATTGAAATAGAAAATCTAAAAATAATTCTGAAAGCCTTATTTATCAGGGCTTTTAAATAACTTCTCAAAATTAATGAAAATTGATTTTGATGACAGTTTGACTTAAATATAATTATGGCGAAAACAAAGTTTGGTAATATTGACAGTTTGTCACTGCAGGGTATTGATGAAGATGCAGAATTAATCCCTTTAATGACACCTGAAGATGAAGAGGAAATAAATAAGGAGAATCTGCCCGAAACACTACCAATACTTCCACTAAGGAATACCGTATTGTTTCCCGGAGTGGTGATCCCTATTACCGCTGGTCGTGATGCTTCTATCAAGCTGATAAATGAAGCAAATAATGGTAGTAAGATCATAGGGGTGGTCTCTCAAAAAGATGAAGAGGTAGAAAACCCTACTTCCAAGGATATCAATAAAGTTGGTGTGGTGGCAAGAATCCTTAGGGTCTTAAAAATGCCTGATGGAAATACTACCGTTATCATTCAGGGGAAGAAGCGTTTCCAGATCACCGAAGTGGTCACGGAACAACCTTATATGAATGCAACGATCACCGAAGTAGCAGATAACAGACCGGAAAAGGGGAATGCAGAGTTTTCTGCGATCATAGATTCTATTAAGGATCTGGCTTTGCAGATCATTAAAGGCAGCCCGAATATACCTTCTGAAGCTTCCTTTGCGATCAAGAACATTGAAAGTGATTCTTTCCTGATCAATTTTGTTTCTTCCAACATGAACCTAACGGTGGAAGAAAAGCAGAAATTGCTTGAAATGAATGACCTTAAAGAGCGCGCCTTGGCTACTTTGAAGCATATGAATACAGAGAACCAGAAACTGGAGCTCAAGAATGATATTCAGAGCAAAGTGCAGAGCGACATGAGCCAGCAGCAGCGTGAATACTTCCTTCATCAGCAAATGAAAACCATCCAGGAAGAACTTGGAGGTGTTTCTCATGAAGGTGAGATCGTAGAAATGCGAGAGCGTGCAAGAGATAAAAAATGGGGAGAGGCTGTACAGGAGCATTTTGAAAAAGAGCTGGCTAAGATGCAGCGAATGAATCCCCAGGTGGCGGAATATTCTATTCAAAGAAACTATTTGGACCTGTTCCTGGATCTTCCTTGGGACGAGTTCAGTAAAGATAAATTCGATCTAAAAAGAGCTAAACGAATCCTGGACCGGGATCATTATGGTCTGGACGATGTGAAGAAAAGGATCATTGAATATCTGGCTGTGTTGAAGCTTAGAAATGATATGAAATCTCCTATCCTTTGTTTATATGGACCTCCCGGAGTTGGTAAGACTTCGCTGGGTAGATCTGTAGCCGAAGCTCTGGGAAGGGAATATGTAAGAATTTCCCTTGGTGGTCTTCGTGATGAAGCAGAAATTAGAGGACACAGGAAGACATATATTGGTGCGATGCCGGGTAGGATTATTCAGAGTTTGAAAAAGGCCGGAACCAGCAATCCTGTCTTCGTCCTGGATGAGATCGATAAATTAAGCATAGGTAATGCAGGTGATCCATCTTCAGCTTTGCTGGAAGTGCTTGATCCCGAGCAGAATTCAGAATTCCACGATAATTTCCTTGAAATGGGATTCGATCTTTCCAAGGTGATGTTTATCGCTACCTGTAACTCTTTAAGTACCATTCAGCCTGCATTAAGAGATCGTATGGAGATCATAAATGTTACAGGATATACTATAGAAGAGAAAGTACAGATCGCGAAAAGACACTTATTGCCAAAGCAGTTAAAAGAACATGGCTTGAATACCGAACATTTAAAAATCGGTAAAAAACAGCTTGAAAAGATCGTTGAGGGTTATACACGTGAATCTGGTGTGCGAGCATTGGAGAAACAGATCGCTAAAGTTGTTAGGTATGCGGCTAAGAATATCGCGATGGAGGAGGAATATAATGTCAAGATCACAGATGAAGACGTTATAGAAATCCTGGGTAGTCCAAGAATGGAAAGAGATAAATATGAGAATAACGATGTCGCCGGAGTGGTTACAGGGTTGGCCTGGACCAGTGTTGGTGGTGATATACTCTTTATTGAATCTATTTTGTCTAAAGGTAAGGGTAACCTCAATATTACCGGTAACCTTGGAAAAGTGATGAAGGAATCGGCTACCATCGCCATGGAATATATCAAATCCAATGCGACCGAACTCGGTTTGGATCCGTCGATCTTCGAAAAATATAATGTGCATATTCACGTTCCTGAAGGTGCTACACCAAAAGATGGTCCAAGTGCAGGTATCACCATGCTAACTTCTTTAGTGTCCCTATTCACTCAGAAAAAGGTTAAGAAAAGTATCGCCATGACCGGTGAGATCACTTTAAGAGGAAAAGTATTGCCTGTTGGGGGGATAAAGGAAAAGATTCTTGCGGCGAAAAGAGCGAGGATAAAGGAGATTATTCTTTGCGAGGATAACAAGAGAGATATAGAGGAGATCAAAGAAGAATATATTAGAGGTCTAACCTTCCATTATGTGAAAGATATGAGTGAGGTGATAGATATCGCCGTTACAGATGAGAAGGTAAACAATCCTAAGAATTTATAATTAGAAAGCCCCGAAAAGGGGCTTTTTCATTGAATAGTCTCTTTAACTTTTATAAAAAATTATCTTTGCAACAGAAATAAGTATACATGGATAAGAAGATCACGATTGCGATAGACGGGCACTCTTCAACTGGAAAAAGTACCGTTGCCAGGCGACTGGCAAAAGAATTAGAATATATATATGTAGATACCGGAGCTATGTACCGGGCAGTGACCCTTTATATGATGCGTAAAGTTTTCGTCTCAGATTCTAATTTTAATGAAGAGGCGATCTTAAGACACCTTCCGTTTGTAGATCTTGAATTCAGATTCAATGAAAAAACCGGGAATGCCGATATATATCTTGAGAAGGAGAATGTAGAGGAAGAAATTCGATATATGGAAGTTTCAAAACATGTAAGCCGCGTATCAGCAATTCCACAGGTTAGGAAGAAGCTGGTGAAGCAGCAAAAGGAAATGGGGAAAGAAAAAGGAGTTGTAATGGACGGTCGGGATATTGGTACCGTGGTATTTCCCGATGCTGAATTAAAAATTTTCATGACCGCCTCTACAGAAAAAAGAGCCCAAAGAAGGTATGATGAGTTAAAGGCAAAAGGTGACGATGTTGATTTTGCCGAAGTGGAAAAGAATGTCAAAGATCGTGATTATATGGATTCCACTCGGGAGGATTCTCCGATTATAAAAGCAGATGATGCCATAGAATTCGACAATTCCAACCTTGGCCTGGAAGAGCAGTTTGAGAAGATATTGAAGATCGCCAAAGACAAAATAGCAGAGGTTAATTCCTAACCTAAAATTATTATTCTAAAACATCCGCAATTAATTGGAATATTAGTTGCGGATTTTTTTTTAGTTACGTATTTTTGCACTCCTTTTTGGCAGAATACCGGAAATCCAAAAAGGGTTGAAAATCAAAACTATAAACAACTTCTGTGGTTTCTGTTTTGCTGAAAGATTTCCGAAGAAACTCAGAATACAAATTTAAAGTCAGTAATGGCTGAAGAAAACAAAAACAAAGAAACTCAGGATCTTGAAGTACAGGAAGTAGCGGGAATCGCTAACGATTCTCAACCTGAAGCTGAAGTTCAGCACACCAATCCTGAAAAATTCCTAGAAGAATTCAACTGGCACAATTACGAAGAGGGGATAGATCCTATCGACGATGAGAAGCTAGAAGAATTTGAAAAGCTGGTTGAAGAAAATTTCGTTGACACTTTAGATGATGAAGTTGTAACAGGAAAAGTAATTAATATTACAGATCGTGATGCAATTATCGATATTAACGCGAAGAGTGAAGGGGTTATTTCTCTTAACGAATTCCGTTACAATCCAGATCTTAAAGAAGGAGATGATGTTGAGGTATTAATCGATGTTCGTGAAGACGCAACTGGACAGCTTATTCTTTCTCACCGTAAGGCGAGAGTGATTAAAGCTTGGGAGCGTGTGAACAAAGCTCACGATGAGAGCCTAGTAGTAAACGGGTTTATTAAATGCCGTACTAAAGGTGGTATGATCGTAGACGTATTTGGTATCGAAGCTTTCTTGCCAGGTTCACAGATCGATGTGAAGCCAATTAGAGACTACGATGCTTACGTAGGAAAGAACATGGAATTCAAAGTGGTTAAGATCAACCATGAATTCAAAAACGTTGTGGTTTCTCACAAAGCTCTTATCGAAGCAGATATCGAAGAGCAGAAGAAAGAGATCATTGGTCAGCTTGAAAAAGGTCAGGTACTTGAAGGTACTGTTAAGAACATTACTTCTTACGGTGTATTCGTTGACCTTGGAGGTGTTGACGGACTTGTTCACATTACAGATCTTAGCTGGTCTAGAATCAACCATCCAAATGAGATCGTTGAGCTTGATCAAAAACTTAACGTAGTAATCCTTGACTTTGATGAGTCTAAGTCTAGAATTCAGTTAGGTCTTAAGCAACTTAGCCAGCACCCATGGGATGCACTAAGCGAAGATCTTAAAGTAGGTGACAAAGTAAAAGGTAAAGTAGTTGTAATCGCAGATTACGGTGCATTTATCGAAGTAGCTGAAGGTGTTGAAGGTCTTATCCACGTTTCTGAAATGTCTTGGAGTACGCACTTGCGTTCAGCTCAGGATTTCGTAAATGTTGGTGATGAGGTAGAAGCACAGATTCTTACTTTAGACAGAGATGATAGAAAAATGTCTCTTGGTATCAAGCAATTGACCCAGGATCCATGGACAGATATCACTTCTAAGTACCCTGTAGGTTCTAGACATAAAGGTATTGTTCGTAACTTCACTAACTTTGGAGTATTCGTAGAGTTAGAAGAAGGAATCGATGGTCTTATCTATATCTCAGATCTTTCATGGACTAAAAAGATCAAGCACCCATCAGAATTTACTAACGTAGGAGATGAGCTTGAAGTTGTAGTTCTTGAACTAGATGTTGAAGGTAGAAAACTTTCTCTTGGACATAAGCAGATCGAGGATAACCCTTGGGATAAATATGAAAAAGACTTTGGAGTTGGAACCAAGCACACTGCAGAGATCACTGAGATCGTAGACAAAGGTGCTACTATCGACTTTAACGAGGATATCACTGCATTTATACCGCAAAGACATCTTGAAAAAGAAGACGGAAGCAAACTGAAGAAAGGTGAAGAGGCAGAATTCCAGATCATTGAATTCAACAAAGAATTCAAGAGAGTGGTAGCTTCTCACATGGTAATTCACAAGGAAGAAGAGCAAAAGATTGTTAAGCAAGCTGCTAAGAAATCGGCTGCGCAAAACAAAGACAACACCACTACAATTGGTGATGTGAATGCTGATCTTCAAGCGTTGAAAGACAAAATGGAAGGTAAAGGTTAATCTTTCCTGATATTTAAATATAAAAACCTCCTTAGGCAGCTAAGGAGGTTTTTTATGCTTAAAATCCAGATTATTACTTTGAGTTATACCTGGCCATGAAGGCTAAAATTATCTATTCATTTTCATTTACCAGAATAGCTTATATCGATGAACATTGCTGTAAAAAATTAAATTTTTAAAAATGATTAGAGATGCTTCCGAGGATGCTATACTATATGTTTTCTTGTAATAAGTATACCAGCTTTTTCGGCCATCTTTTTAATTTTGTTGTTGTACCCTTAAATTAGAAGAACCAGATAATATTCGAATTTTATCTTTATCGATATCTATTTTCCCTGCTGAAATTTTATAATCCTGCTTTGGTAAAATCACTTCAATTTCCCATCCTTCTTTTTCCTGTACAACTTCTAAAATCAACTTCCCGTTTATTTTTTTGTAATGTATCGAAATATTATTAGCACCAATGCTCACATTTTCTAGAGAGGCATGGTCCCATTCTGAAGGGAACCGGGGTTTAATGGTAATCCTTTTCGTAGAAGCCATGGGTTGAATCCCAAAGAACTGCTTTATAATAGGAATCGCATAACTGTAAATATTCCAGGCCTGGGTAATCATTCCGTAATCTGGGGAGACTTCATACATACTACCAGGCAGGGCATAGCTAAAGGTTTTACTCATTCTTTTAAGGTAATCCAGAGCCTTATCGGGATTATCATAATTATTTTCAGCAATAGCCAGGACTCCAGTGGGAAGAGTCATCACTGCCCCGGTATATGAAAAAACCTCGCTGCCTTTAAAGGAGGTTTCTTCTGTTCCGGCAGTTTCATCCCGATCTATTCCGGTTACAAATACACCAAAGGGATTGGTGTATTTTTCAGCAGTTTTCAAAGCTACTTTGGCTTTCTCTGGATCTGCGATGTTCATCTCCATAGGAGTGTTGACCACCCAGTTATGATGCAAAACAAAAGGACGTGCTTTTTCTGAAGGATTTTGAATAATATGTTCCTTAAGTTCCTGCAGTTCTTTTACAGACCAGGGTTTATTTAAAGTGTCGGCCCGTATGATCGCATCCTCAACTAATCTCAGGGCCTGATCATCGGTCCCAATAAAATCTGCATAAGAACCAAATTCTTCAGACCAGAATTCAGTATTGATCTTCTCCTTTAAAACTGTAGCGAGCTTATGATATTCTTTGCTTAATTCATCCTTGCCTAATTCTGAAGCTATTTTTGAAGCATCATCGAAAGCTTTTTGAGTGTAGACGGCTACATCTATCATTTCACTATCCAGGCCATGTATCTCCATCATTCCAAAACCATCTGGGAATAAATTATCATTCAGATCTTTATCAGTCATAAGCCAGTTAAGGCCTTTCTGAATGGTAGGGAAGTAATCTTTTAAAAACTCTTTATCGCCATTCCACTTATAAACTTCCCAGATAAGGGAAGCGAATTGAGGAGTTTCATTAATATTCCCCTTATTGAATACCGCGCCGTTTGTAGACATTTCATGAATGATCCTGCCGTTGCCATTTACAGCATGAGATACGCTATCTAACAACCTTATCGTCTTATAAACGGCTTCGGTTTGCCCTATTGCCATATATCCCTGTAGGGCATATTCACTATCTACCCCAAACCACCAGGGGTAATCTGGAATTCCCGCAGTGATTCCGGTGCCAATTTCAGGAACTTCCTGTACCAGCCAGGCCGAATTATATTTAAGCCATTCAAAGGTTTGTTCCAATTGCTTATCTGGGATAGATAATTTAGACCTGGAAGCTAATCTGGCATAATGATATCTTTTCTCGATGATCTCTTTTTCCAGATTTTTCTCCAGATGATGAAAGTTCTTTAAACTTTCTGAAACAGAATTATAAGATCCGGCAATAAAAAAAGTGATGATTTCAGAAG
>JBFIMP010000039.1:0-14564 GCA_041611635.1 Christiangramia sp. | reverse complement strand
TTTCTAATCTTTCTAACCCCGGCTATCACATCTGCAGCATGAGCAAATTCCTTAATAATTTTTTCATCAAAATTCTTCTGCTCTGGCCATTTTGCGACGATCAATGCTTCTTCTGGAGAGCGCTCTGTAATTTCCTGCCAGATCTCTTCGGTCACGAAAGGCATAAAAGGATGAAGAATCTTTAGATTATCTTCAAGGATCGCGATTATTTCTTTAAATGTCTTCGCATCCATAGGCTCCCCATATGCTGGCTTCACCATTTCCAGGAACCAGCTACAGTAATCATCCCAAACCAGTTTATAAGTAGACATCAATGCATCACTTATTCTGTATTTTGAATAGTGATCTTCGATCTCCACTATTGTTTTCTGAAATTTGGATCTATACCAGTCTATGGCCATTCTGGCAGTTTCCGGTTGTTCAATCTCTTCTGAAATCTCCCATCCTTTTACTAAGCGGAAGGCATTCCATATCTTGTTGGTAAAGGCACTACCTTGCTTACACAGATCTTCATCGAACATAAGGTCATTCCCGGCAGGTGAACTTAAAAGCATCCCTACTCTCACCCCATCTGCACCATATTGCTCGATCAAGCCAAGAGGGTCTGGTGAATTACCTAGGGATTTAGACATTTTACGTCTTTGTTTATCCCTAACAATTCCTGTGAGGTAAACATTTTTAAAAGGTCTTTCCCCTCTATATTCATATCCTGCCATGATCATCCTAGCAACCCAGAAAAATAAGATCTCCGGTGCCGTTACAAGGTCATTGGTAGGATAATAGTATTGTATTTCTTTATTTTCAGGCTCAAGGATACCATTGAAAACGCTCATTGGCCATAGCCAAGAAGAGAACCAGGTATCCAGAGCGTCTTTATCCTGAGTAAGGTCTGCAGCACTTAAATCCTGATTACCGGTTGCTTCCCTGGCCTTTTCCAGAGCCGCTTCAGCATTTTCAGCTACTACAAAATCATTTTTACCTGACCCGTAATAATATGCCGGAATCTGGTGTCCCCACCACAATTGACGGGAAATATTCCAGTCACGAACGTTTTCCATCCAGTGACGATAGGTATTCAGGAATTTTTCAGGTACAAGATTTATTTCATCTCCAACAACTGCATCCAACGCCGGCTGAGCCATTTCTTTCATCTTGAGAAACCACTGGTCACTAAGCTTAGGCTCTATAACTGCGCCTGTACGTTCGCTGGTACCAACTTTATTTACATGATCTTCAACTTTATCTAGAAAACCAGATAATTCTAGTTCTTCAACAATTTCAGCTCTAACCACAAAGCGATCTTTACCTTTATAATGTAAACCATATTCGTTCAAGGTCGCATCATCATTAAAGATATCGATCACATCTAGATTGTGTTTATCTCCCAGATTCTTATCGTTCTCATCATGAGCCGGGGTTACCTTCAGACATCCCGTACCGAATTCCATATCTACATACTCATCTTCAATGATAGGGATGGTTCGATTACAAATTGGCACAATGGCCTTTTTACCTTTTAGGTGCTCGAATCTTTCGTCGTTAGGGTTAATACAAATAGCAGTATCCCCGAGGATGGTCTCCGGTCTGGTAGTGGCTATAGTTAGATACTCATCACTACCCTCTATTCTATACTTTAAATAGTAAAGTTTACCATTTCTTTCTTCATAATTCACTTCTTCGTCTGAAAGGGTGGTCTTTGCCTGAGGATCCCAGTTTACCATTCGATAACCACGATATACCAGCCCTTTTTCATACAGATCTACGAATACCTTGATCACAGATTCAGACATCTCCTTATCCATGGTAAACTTGGTACGCTCCCAATCACAGGAAGCTCCAAGTTTCTTTAATTGCTGCAGGATGATACCTCCATGTTTATGAGTCCAGTCCCACGCATGTTGTAGAAATTCATCACGACTAAGATCATTCTTTTCAATTCCCTCAGCCTTTAATTTAGCAACGACTTTAGCCTCTGTTGCAATAGAAGCGTGGTCTGTTCCAGGTACCCAGCAAGCATTGTATCCCTTTAAACGCGCGCGTCTAACCAGGACATCCTGAATGGTATTATTTAGCATATGTCCCATATGCAGAACTCCGGTAACGTTTGGTGGAGGGATCACGATGGTATAAGGCTCTCTTTCATCAACTTCAGAATGAAAAAAATTGTTTTTCATCCAGTAGTCATACCACTTATCCTCTACTTTTTTTGCATTGTATTGTGAAGCAATTGCCATTTCTTGGTCTGATTTTTGAAATAATGGCAAAAGTAATTATTAATGAAGGATTATGAAAGCTGCTGAATTGATATAAATTTTGAGATTTGAATTAATTCAGCTTATCTTTACTATTCCGCTAAATTTTTAAAATATGAAAAAACTAATCGCAATAGCCGTTTTTGTTTTAGCAGGTGTATCTGCAGCCCAGGCTCAGAAAGTCGCTAAGATGGAATTTAAATCAGAAACTATCGATTATGGTGAAATTAAAAAAGGCAGTGATGGCCTTAGAGTTTTTGAAGTAAAAAACATCGGGGATGCGCCTCTAATTATCGAGGATGTAAAATCAAGTTGTGGATGCACAGTCCCCAAGAAGCCCGAAAATCCAATTATGCCAGGTGAAACCGGGGAAATTCAGGTTAAGTATGATACCAAAAGAGTTGGTCCCATAAGAAAAACCGTGACTGTTTATTCAAACTCAGACCAACCAGTTAAAGCATTGAAGATCAAAGGCGCTGTAATTGATACAGATAGTGAGAAAACTGAAAGTTAAATAATAAAGATCTGTTATAGGAAAGCCTTCCCATCTGGAAGGCTTTTTTTTATGCAAATTGGCAAAATCTGAAGTAGCTTTCTCGTCAAGCTAAACCTCTTAAAAACAAAAAATACCAGATTATTACCAGCTATAATTATAGATTCATAGTTTAATTTTGCAATTTTGCAATCCACAAATAAATAGCTATGCCTAAAATCTCAAATAAAGGGCTGGAAATGCCTGAATCTCCTATAAGAAAACTGGTTCCATTTGCTGAAGCAGCTACTAAAAAGGGCCGGAAAATATATCAACTGAATATTGGTCAACCAGATATTAAAACTCCGCAAGGAGCTTTAGATGCGGTAAGAAATCATGACATTGAGGTACTTTCTTACAGTCACTCAGCTGGGTTTGAAGAATACAGAGAGAAACTTGCCGGGTATTACCAGAAGTCTTCTCTTCCGGTAAATAAAGATGACATCATTATTACTACTGGTGGCTCTGAGGCTCTGTTATTTGCTATGGGAAGCATCACAGATCCAGGGGACGAGGTTATAATTCCTGAACCATTTTATGCCAATTATAATGGTTTCGCGACGGCTTCTGGAGTTAAAATCAAACCTATTCAGGCCAGTATTGACAATAATTTTGCGTTGCCCCCAATTTCAGAATTTGAGAAATTAATTTCTGAAAAAACAAAAGCGATAATTCTTTGTAATCCAGGAAACCCAACCGGATACCTTTATACCAAGGAAGAAGTAAAGCAACTGGCAGATCTGGCGCTGAAACATGACCTATTCATAGTTTCAGATGAAGTATACAGAGAATTTGCCTACGAAGGTGCTGTTCACCATTCTATTATGAGCATCCCAGAATTGGCTGAAAATGCGATCATGGTAGATTCAGTTTCCAAGCGTTACAGTATGTGTGGAGCTCGTATTGGATGTCTGGTATCAAAGAATAAAGAGGTTATGGCTACTGCCATGAAATTCGCTCAGGCAAGACTAAGCCCTCCTACGTTTGCTCAAATTGCCAGTGAAGCAGCCCTGGACACTCCGCAGTCATATTTTGACGAGGTTATCGAGCAATACACCTTTAGAAGAAATCTCCTGGTAGATGGTCTTGAGAAAATTGAAGGTGTTAAAGTAGCTAAACCTAAAGGAGCATTTTATTGCATCGCCGAATTGCCGGTAGAAAATGCCGATGATTTTGCAAAGTGGTTACTGGAAAGTTTTGAAGACAATAATGAAACGATCATGGTGGCTCCTGCGGCTGGTTTCTATTCTACCCCCAACACAGGGATGAACCAGGTAAGAATAGCTTATGTATTAAAGAAAGAAGACCTGGAAAGAGCCATAGTAATCTTAGAGAAAGCTTTAAAGCAATATAATCAGCAAAATTAATGCAGGTTCTGCGCGATTTTTCTCTTAAGGATTATAATAGTTTCGGCATAGACGTCAAGGCCGGGAAATTCGTTTCCATTAAAAACCTCGAAGTCTTAAGAGCCGCTCTTAGAAAAAATTACGCATCAGAATTATTTGTGCTGGGTGGCGGCAGCAATATGCTTTTAACCCAGGATATTCGCAAGACCGTCCTCCACATTGCACTTAAAGGCAGGGAGGTTATTTCTGAAAATGAGAATGAAGTCATCGTTCAGGCTGCTGCAGGCGAAAACTGGCATCAGTTTGTATTGTGGACCCTGGAGCAGGATTTTGGCGGACTTGAAAATCTTTCACTAATTCCCGGAAATGTGGGCACTGCCCCTATTCAGAATATTGGAGCTTATGGAGTAGAGCTTAAAGACAGTTTTTCAAGTTGCAAAGCCATGAATGTGCAAACTCTTGAAGAAAAAGAGTTCAGCCTGGAAGATTGTGAGTTTGATTATCGAAATTCTGTTTTCAAGAACCGTTTAAAAGATCAATACATTATCACCTCGGTAAAATTCAGGTTAACCAAAAAGGACCATAAGCTTCATACGGAATACGGCGCAATAAGGTCTGAATTGGAAAAACAAGGAATCACCTCTCCTAGTATTCAAGATATATCTAAGGCGGTAATCGCAATAAGAAACTCAAAATTGCCAGATCCCAAGAAGATTGGGAACAGCGGTAGTTTTTTTAAGAATCCTATAATTGATAAAGAGCAGTTCGAGAAATTAAAAGCTGAATTTCCAGAGATTCCCTCCTACCATGTTTCAGATAAACAAATAAAGGTACCGGCGGGTTGGCTTATAGATCAGGCAGGGTTTAAAGGTTACAGGAGTGGAGATGCGGGAGTTCATAAACACCAGGCACTGGTCCTTGTAAATTATGGAGCTGCAACTGGGCAGGAAATTCTGTCTCTATCAAAAAATATTCAGCAAACGATCAAGAATAAATTTGGCATAGACCTGGAAGCTGAAGTGAATATCATATAAAAAAACCGGCAAACACGATTATCGCGTTTGCCGGTTTTTATTTAGAAAATAATTTTTCTTAAGCTTTCTTCATTACCACAGCGTCAATTACATGTACCACTCCATTTGAAGCATCTACATCTGTCATAACTACAGTTGCTTTTTTTCCATTTTCATCTGTAAGGATTACATTTTCACCCTTGATCGAAGCTACAAGTTTTCCTCCGCCCACAGTAGAAATTTCATATTTACCATTATTGTCCTTGATTGCCTGAACCAATTGTTGAGAGGTCACCTCTCCAGAAACCACATGGTATTTTAAAACGTCGGCAAGTTTTTCTTTATTCTCCGGTTTAAGTAGTGATTCTAAAGTCGCCTTATCTACTTTATTAAAAGCAGCGTTATGCGGAGCGAATACTGTAAATGGACCTTGTTCAGTTTTAAACATTTCGGCTAATTCAGCAGCTTTTAATGCGGTTACCAAAGTACTTAGGGTATCGGTTTCCATTGCTTTTGCAGCAATACTGTTGGACTCCATTTCCATTCTTTCTTTTTCGGCCTGCATTTCAGCTTCTTTTTCTTTTTCAGCTTCCATTTGTTCCATACGTTCTTTCTCTGCCTGTTCCTTTTTCTTATTATCTTCACAAGAAGTGAAAACGATTGCAGAAAGAGCAAGAACCGTAAATAACATTTTAATTTTCATAATTATAGTCTTTTTTGGTGTTAACAATGCAAGATATTGTGCAAATGCCTTATTTCGTGTGTTTTTTGATTAAAGTTTAGTTAAATAGTGTAAAGACTATATTAATAAGGCGTCCTATTTTCAGTTGCTTTTTTTTATTATTATTTTTGCATCAGAATCTAAAAGACATGAAACTTTTAATCATTAGTATAATATTATTAGGACTCGCTTTTGCCGGGATCGCTATTAAAATATGGGGAAAAAAGGACGGGAAATTTGCCGGAACCTGTGCCAGCCAGAATCCTTACCTCAATAAATCTGGAGAACCATGCAGCTTCTGTGGTAAATTACCAGACGAAATTGAAAACTGTTCAGATAAACCGAAGACTGTCTAGGCTGAATGGGAGCAATTTTACTGGGGCTATTTATTATTGTAAGCTTAGTTAATCTAATCTATTTTTTTTCTTTCTTCTCATTTGCCACCTCTGGCGTAAAAACCAAGATACATCCTCAGGTACCTGTTTCAGTGATCATATGCGCCAAGAACGAAGAAGAAAATTTAAAGAACTTCTTGCCTGCTATTTTGGAACAGGATTACCCAGAGTTTGAAGTGATCCTTATAAACGACGCTTCTACCGATGGAACTCTGGAGATCATTGAAGACTTTCAAAAAACGGACCCAAGAATTAAAATTGTAAATGTTGAGAACAATGAAGCCTTTTGGGCTAATAAAAAATATGCCTTAACTCTGGGAATCAAAAAGGCGAAAAACACTCATCTATTATTTACTGATGCAGATTGCGCTCCACAATCCAATAATTGGATCAGAGAAATGTCGGCAAATTTTCAACCCGACAGCTCTATCGTGCTAGGTTATGGCGGATATTTTCATCACTCGGGAAGCTTACTGAACAAATTAATACGATTCGAGACCTTGCTCACAGCAATTCAATATTTTTCTTACGCGAAGTTAGGCTCTCCCTACATGGGCGTAGGAAGAAACCTTGCCTACACCTCCACGAAATTCTATGAAATGAAAGGCTTTGCGAACCATCTTCACTTAAGATCTGGCGACGATGACCTTTTTGTGAATGAAGCTTCTACTCCAGACAATACGGCTATTTGTTTTCATCCAGATGCCATCACTAGAAGTGTTCCTAAAAACAGTTTTGGAGAATGGTTTCATCAAAAACGAAGGCATGTATCTGTAGCAGGACATTATAAGACCAGGCACAAAGTGCTACTTGGAACCTTTTTCATTTTCAGGATATTTTTCTGGGTGCTGTTTAGCGCAATGATGATCTTACAGGTTTACCCTCAGTTAGCACTCGGCATCTTAGCCCTTAAACTTATAACAGAAGCCTTTGTTTACTTTAAAGCAGGAAAGAAATTAAATGAAAGTGACGTGGTTTGGTTATTTCCTTTTTTTGATCTTTTTTTGATTCTCATGCAATTAGCTATATTTATGGCTAATCTCATCTCAAAACCTAAGCATTGGAAATAAATCCAGAGCATCTTCTTGAAAAGATCAGGGAGGCAAAAAACGGGAGTCAATCGGCTTTCAATTATCTTCTGGATAAATACTGGAATGATGTCTACGGTTTTCAACTCAAGAAGACCAAGAACGAATATGAGTCTGAGGATATAACCATCCAGACATTTTCTAAAGCTTTCAACAAAATAGAAAGTTTCGATGAAAATTATTCTTTTACCACCTGGCTTATCGCTATTTCCAAAAATATTCACATAGACCAGGTTAGAAAGAAAAACGCTTCCATCAGGTCGCGTACCTCGATGCAGGATGAGGAAAGGGTTTATGAGATCGCTGACGAAACCCCTGGAATAGAAGACAAATTGATCAAGGAACAGAATCTCGAGCAACTTCTGGCAGATATCAAGCAATTAAAACCGCATTATCAACAGGTGATCAATCTTAGATTTTTTCAGGAAAAATCTTATAAAGAAATTGCAGCAATCCTGGATGAGCCTATGAATAATATCAAGGTCAAACTGTTAAGAGCGAAGAAGCTTCTGGCAGAAATTATAGAACTTAGGAAGAGCTAAGTAAGGATTTAAATCCTACCGAGTCTAATTTATGCAGTTCACCATATTATTGTATCTTTGAACCTCAGATTTTTGCTATGAATACAGACGTTGCACCCGTAAAATCAAAAACAGAAAGAAAGCCAAAACCAAAATGGCTTAGAGTTAAACTTCCTACCGGTAAAAAATATACCGAATTAAGGAGCCTGGTAGATAAGTACGATCTTCATACCATCTGTACCTCTGGTAGCTGCCCTAATATGGGTGAATGCTGGAGTGAAGGTACGGCTACCTTTATGATCCTTGGTAATGTATGTACCAGATCCTGCGGTTTTTGTGGTGTGAAGACTGGAAGGCCGGAGACCGTAGATTGGGATGAACCAGAAAAAGTTGCGAGATCCATTAAGTTAATGCAAATCAAGCATGCCGTGGTAACAAGCGTAGACCGTGACGACCTTAAAGATATGGGATCTATTATCTGGGCCGAAACGGTAAAAGCAATTAGAAGAATGAATCCGGAAACTACTTTGGAGACACTTATTCCAGATTTCCAGGGGAACGAAAGAAATATCGACAGGATCATTGAAGTAATGCCAGAGGTGGTTTCTCACAATATGGAAACTGTAAAAAGACTTACCAGAGAAGTAAGAATTCAGGCAAAATATGACCGAAGCCTTGCTGTTCTAAAATATCTTAAGGATAATGGCATAAGAAGAACCAAATCCGGGATCATGCTTGGCCTTGGTGAACAGGAAGAAGAAGTGATCCAAATCCTTAAAGATCTAAGAGAAGCCGGAGTAGACGTTGTTACTATTGGTCAATACCTGCAGCCAAGCAAAAAACACTTGCCAGTTAAGCAATTTATCACTCCAGACCAATTCAAAAAATATGAAGAAATAGGACTGGATCTAGGATTTAGACATGTAGAAAGCAGCGCCCTGGTTAGATCTTCATACAAAGCACAGAAACATATTAATTAGTCACCTGGTAATGGCTAAAACAATTAATATTGCCATAAATGGTTTTGGCAGGATAGGACGAAATCTTTTTAGAATTCTTCTAGACCATCCTGTCATTAAAGTCGTTGCCATTAACGACATTCATGATGCCAGGAGCCTGGCTCATCTCTTAAAATATGATAGCATTCACAGAACCCTGAAGGCCGAAGTGTCTTCAACCGATTATGGGATCGTTGTGAATGGAAAAAAAATTCCCCTTCTAAATCATAAAGATCCGGCCGATATTCCCTGGGATGATCATGGAGTTGAATGTGTCGTGGAAGCTTCCGGAAAATTCAAAACAGAAGAAACTTTAAAAAGGCATTTAAAAGAAGGAGTTAACAAGGTCATTCTTTCGGTTCCGCCGCAAGACGACAATATTAAAATGGTAGTTCTTGGTGTTAATGAGGGTATTCTTAATGGTTCAGAAAAGATTATCTCGAACGCCTCATGCACCACGAATAATGCTGCTCCGATGCTTAAAGTGATCAATGATCACCTGGAAGTTACGCAGGCATATATCACAACGGTTCATTCATACACATCAGACCAAAGTCTTCACGACAAACCCCACAGAGACCTTAGAAGAAGTCGTGCAGCCGCTCAATCTATTATTCCCACCACGACTGGAGCCGCTAAAGCTTTAACAAGTATTTTCCCAAAGCTTTGCGAAGTTATTGGGGGTTGCGGTATCAGGGTTCCTGTTCCTAATGGATCTCTAACCGATATGACCCTTAACGTAAAGAAAGATACGAGTATCGAAGAAGTTAAAGACCTTTTTAAACAAGCTTCTGAAAGCTACATGAAAGGTATTATTGAATATACTGAAGACCCTATAGTCTCTATAGATATTCTAGATAACAGACATAGTTGCATTTTTGATGCACAAATGACTTCGGTAATAGGTGGCAAACTGGTAAAATTAATCGGTTGGTATGACAATGAAATAGGCTATTCCAACCGTCTTATCGATTTAATTTCACTCATTAACGATAAATAGCTATATTTAACGACATTAACAGCTTCTTGCTATTTTTCCCGAATGAAGAACTTAAAGCTTATCTTTTTATTAGCATGTTGTTTTGTGCTATTTGGGTTTCAGGATTCACTGGCTAGTGAAAAGCAGCCGGAACCCGAGCAGATTAAACAATTACTCAGCCAGGCAGAGAAATCTATTGATATGATGCTTTTTGACAAAGCTCAGAATCAGCTCAATAAATCTCTGGAATTAGCAAAACGCATAGACCATAAACGGTATATAGCGCTTACCAGTAGCATTCTAGCCCGCATGTATAGTGTTAGGCATGAATATGATAAAGGCATAACCCAACTTGAAAGAGCGATTTCCATCCAAAGAGAAATTGATGATAAAGCAGGTTTGAATTATTCCTACATCATGTATGGAAAATTGCTGAATTCCAAGAACGAAAATGACCGGGCTCTGAAATACCTGGACCTTGCCATGGACTACTACAAGGACCAGAATAACCTGGAACAAATGGGGGTAATAGCCTTAAATAAGGCCATTATTTTTCTTTTCAGTAAAAATGACCGTGCCAGGGCATTGTCTGAGTTGAATAATGCCGAGATTTATTTGGAGAAAAGCACGAATAATTATGAAGTTACCCGTCTGCATTACTTTCTAGCCAGAGCCTATAGTATGGAAGGAAACTTCGAGAAGGCCGAAAGTGCCGCCAAAAGTGCCTTGAAAATTGCCGAAAAAGGAAATTATACCGGCATGACCATGTATACTTATGGTATTCTTAGTGAGATCGAAGAAGAACGAAATAACCCTGCTGCTGCCCTTGCCTACCTTCAAAAAATGAACAAGGAAAGGGACGAGGTTTTTAATGCAAACAAAGAGGCCTTAGCAAAAGAGGCCGATGCAAGATATGGGGTGGACGCATTAAAAAACACTTTAAACGAATTAACTATTCAAAATGCAGAGCAGGAAAGAACCCTGAAAGTAAATAAACTCACCACAATATTAAGCGTTGCCTTAATAACCATATTATCCCTTCTAACTCTTTCTCTTTACAAGAATAATAATCTTAGGGCAAGAGCCAATGAACTGCTGCAAAAGAAAAATTCTGAACTGGTACTGGCCAAGGAAAATGCTGAAAAAGCATCGCTTGCGAAAGCTCAATTTTTAACTACTATTACTCATGAGTTACGAACCCCTCTCTACGCGGTAACCGGGCTCACGCATCTTTTGCTGGAAGAAAGCCCTACCGAAAGCCAGAAAGAACATCTTAATTCCCTGAAATTCTCGGGTGAATACTTATTATCACTTATCAATAACATTCTTGACCTCAACAAACTGGAGGCTAACAAGGTTGAAATTGTAAATTCAAATTTCGATCTAAAAAAGAGAATGTCTGATGTTCTTATCGCCTTAAAAAATTCTGCAGATGAGAGGAATACTAATATACACTTCAAATTCGACGAAGCAATCCCGAATAAGTTAAGCGGAGATCCCCTTAAGATTTCTCAGATACTTATCAACCTTATAGGAAATTCCATAAAATTTACCGAGGATGGCGATATCTGGATCGAAGTTAAGAAAACCAAACAGGTAGATAAGAATATCACTCTATTATTCGAGATAAAAGATAATGGCGAAGGTATTGGAAAAGAGAAGCAAAAAGCGATTTTCGACAATTTCACCCAGGGCTCTACTCAAATTAATAGAAAATTTGGAGGAACCGGACTTGGACTGTCTATTGTGAAGAATTTGCTCAGTCTACTTGGAAGCGAGATCGATCTTGAAAGTGATCTTGGAAAAGGTTCGAAATTCACTTTTGAACTGGATTTTGAAATTCCGGAAGCTGAGCTCAGAAAGGTAGCTGCTGCCACTCCAATTATCGATGAGACAAAACTTACGAACGATATCATGGAAGACAAGCGTATCCTTGTTGTAGAGGATAACAAGATCAACCAGATGATCACCCGTAAGATCCTCGAAAAAAATAAGGTTATATGCGATGTAGCAGATAACGGAACTATAGCCATCGAAAAAGTACAGAATAATGATTTCGACCTTATTTTAATGGATATACATATGCCTGGAATAAGCGGAATTGAAGCCACCATCGAGATCAGGAAATTTGATGAGTCTATACCTATCATTGCGCTTACCGCAGTGACTCTGGACGATAATCTTGATGAGTTCTACCTGAATGGTTTTAACGATATTATCCCTAAACCCTATAAAACCGAGGAATTCTTCCATAAGATCAATAAATATCTGGCAGTCAGGGAAACCACGGTTTAAACTTTTGGCACATGCTTTGCGGTAATTAAGGCAAATTGAATTATGTAGAAAAGATTTTTATATAGTTTGAATTAGCCAAGAAAAAAAAGAGGTGTTTTTACACCTCTTTTTTATTAATGAAATTTTGCACCAGATTATCAAAATCAGCTTTTCCTTCGCCCAAAAATTCTATTTCTATAGGCAGATAATACAATTTGTTTAAGGGCAATTTATCCTTAAGTCTCATATAATCCTTTTCGGTAGTCAGGATTCTGGACTCCTTAGATAATTCATCGATTTCTTTTTCAGAGAAATTATGGTGATCGGGAAATTTATAATGCTCCAGCTGAATATTATTTGATTTTAAAAACTCAAGCAATGGCTTTGGATTGGCAATACCAGTCACAAGTACAAATTCTGATTCCTTTATATTTTCAAGTTCAATGCTTTTTTCTGAAGAAATTATCTTTCCAGAATATTGGATCGTACTAAAGAAAACAGACTGACCCAAACATGGTTTTAACCTCTTTTTTATCCTATCCATTTCAGCAACCTCAAGATTCGGGGGACATTTGGTCACCACGATGATGTTAGCTCTCCCGGCTCCAGAAGAGGATTCCCTTAAATTACCCGCAGGTAGTACCAGATCGTCTAAATAAAGATCGCCGTATGCAGTTAACAGGATATAGAAACCCGCCTCTACTCTCCTATGTTGAAAGGCATCATCCAGCAGGATAACATCCGGAGAAAACTGCATGAGTTCAGCAATTCCTTGCCTCCTGTTGGCATCAACTGCTACAATGGCTTCAGGATATTTATTCTTGAACTGTAAAGGTTCGTCTCCTGCCTTATTGGCCTTATCTTCAGCTTTTACCAGTTGAAAGCCTTTGCTTTCCCTTTTATAACCACGACTTAAGGTCGCGACCTTATTGTTTTTGCTTAAGATTTTAAGCAAATATTCAATCATTGGAGATTTCCCTGTTCCGCCCATGTTGAGATTTCCCACAGCAATTACGGGGAAATCATATGATTCAGATTTTAGAAAACCTGTATCGTAAAGTTTATTCCGAACCTCTGTTACCCCATGATAAATGAGAGAAAAGGGAAAAAGTAATTTTCTTGGATTCGGCATGAAAGGCTTTGTATAATATTTATATTTGAATAGCTGTGGAGAAATACTTTAAAAAGTGGATGTCTATTCCACAAATCTCAGCTCCTATGCGTTCTAAATTGAAAGCTAAAATATTAAATTATGATCATACAGGAAGTAATTGACCTGATAGAAGATTTTGCTCCTTTAAATTATGCTGAAGACTTTGATAATGTTGGACTGCTGGTAGGTGATTCTAAAACTAAAGTATCGGGCGCCATGATCACCCTGGATACTCTGGAAGCTACCGTTGAAGAAGCAATAGCCAAAAATTGCAACCTTATTATCAGTTTTCATCCAATAATCTTTTCAGGCTTAAAAAAACTGACCGGGAAAGATTATGTTCAGAGAACAGTTCTAAAAGCGATAAAGCATGATATAGCGATCTACGCGATTCACACGGCACTGGACAATCAACATAAGGGTGTAAACGATATGATCTGCGAGAAATTAGGACTCACAAACAGGCAGATTCTTATCCCAAGAAAAGATACCATAAAAAAACTTACCACTTTCGTTCCGTTAAAAGATGCTGAAAAAGTAAGACAAGCCCTTTTTTCTGCAGGAGCAGGAAGCATAGGAAATTATGATAATTGCAGCTTTAATATTACCGGCAAAGGTAGTTTTAAAGGCAATGAAGAATCTAATCCTGTGGTTGGTGAAAAAGGTTCGGTGCATTATGAAGAGGAATCACAAATTGGGGTGACCTACCCCGCACATTTGGAGTCCCTGATCCTGAAAAACCTTTTCAATTCACATCCTTATGAAGAGGTCGCTTATGAAATCCATAGTCTTGAAAATAAAAATCAACATCTTGGGATGGGGATGATCGGTGAGCTGGAATCTGAAATAGATGAAGAGGAATTCCTAAATCAGGTAAAATCTACATTTAACAGCGGCTGTATAAGACATTCAAAATTATTGAATAAACCTATTAAAAAAGTTGCTGTACTTGGTGGAAGTGGCGCCTTCGCGATCAATAATGCGAGAGCGGCTAGAGCAGATATTTTTATTACGGCAGATCTAAAATATCACGACTTCTATAAAGCCGAGGAAAAGCTGGTATTAGCAGATATTGGACACTATGAAAGTGAACAGTTTACAAAAAATTTACTATATTCTTTTCTTAGCAAAAAAATTAGTAGTTTTGCACTTATTTTAGCAGACACAAATACCAATCCAATACATTATTTATAATATGGCGAAAAAAAACGATGTTACTGTAGAAGAGAAGTTAAGATCACTGTACGATCTTCAGTTGGTGGATTCGCGAATTGATGAAATTAGAAACGTGC
>JBFIMP010000038.1:0-14848 GCA_041611635.1 Christiangramia sp. | reverse complement strand
GTTATATAGCTCATCATTTTCTTTTGAAAGTTCCTTAAAGCTTTTATCCTGAAAGCATTTGGGCAGATAATCTTTTAAATGGATCGATACATTTTTCTCGCCATCCTCATAAATATTCCAGTTCTCCTTATTAAGTGGTGGACTGAAGATTGCAAAAGTTGGTATTCCTAAGGCCTTGGCCATGTTTACGGCGCCACCTTCGTTCCCGATGAGGGCATCACAGTGCGAGGTCAAAGCCAGGAACTCCCTAAGGCTTTTTCCATATATATTCAGGTGAATATGTTTACGGGTTTCCGGTTGGCAAAGTTGGAAGATATTTTCGATCTCTTTTTTTTGGGATGGAATATAGTTGAATAAAAGATTTGCACCAGTTTGCGAAACCACTCTATCCAGTATCTCTGCAAGGTAGGGCAGGGGGTAG
Source organism: Christiangramia sp. (assembly GCA_041611635.1). GTDB lineage: Bacteria > Bacteroidota > Bacteroidia > Flavobacteriales > Flavobacteriaceae > Christiangramia. The sequence continues at coordinate 14,427 of JBFIMP010000038.1, read as the reverse complement.
GTCTTCTTTTCTGAACTTCCCAGTACCCCGATCATATATAGCGTTTTGGACAGATCTATATATGCTTTTTCTAATTTCTGCTTCGCTTCGCTCTTTTCCTCTTCGGTTAAAAATATCTTTGGTTTGATCTCCAAAGGAACGTTTGAAGATAAAGGACTCAGCATGCGCATTCTTTTTTCGATTGCAGCACCTGCGATCGTTTGCGACTGGATATTCCTGCTGAACACATGCGTACAAAGCGGCCGTGTATATTTCTTATTGTAAGCTATACGGTACTTAGCTCCGGAAAATCCTGTGATCAGGGCAGTTTTTAAGTTAGAATAGACGTCGATGACGGCATGGTATTTTTCCTTTTTGGTCATCTGGATAAGGCTTTTTAACGAATTATCCTTATCGTTAAAAATGATCTTATCGATATTCGGGTTGTTCTGCACAACCGGGTACGTATGCTCATAGATCATGTAATGCAGTTCGGCTTCTGGGAATTCCTCCCTAAGAGCCTCAAAGAGGATTGAGGATGTAAGTACATCCCCAATCATTTTTATCTGTATTACAAGGATTTTCATTTCTATCCTAATTGATTTTTCATATAATTCCCCTCCGTGGGGGGAGGGGTTAGGGAGGATCTAAACAGCCACGTTATATTCACGTAGCGCATCGTTCAGGGAAGTTTTTTTATTGGTACTTTCCTTTCTTTTTCCAATGATAAGTGCGCAAGGTACCTGATATTCTCCTGCTGGAAATTTCTTAGTATAACTTCCCGGGATCACCACAGATCTTGCCGGGACATATCCCTTGAATTCTTTTGGTTCGTCACCGGTAACATCGATGATTTTGGTGGAAGCAGTTAGCACTACATTGGCGCCTAAAACGGCTTCTTTTTCAATCCTGATCCCTTCAACTACAATACTTCTAGATCCTAAAAAGGCATTATCTTCTACGATCACAGGAGCAGCCTGTAGTGGTTCAAGAACACCACCAATTCCAACTCCACCGCTAAGATGTACGTTCTTGCCAATTTGAGCACAGCTTCCAACAGTTGCCCAAGTGTCCACCATCGTTCCTTCATCTACATAAGCCCCTATATTCACGTAACTTGGCATCATGATAACTCCAGAAGAAATATACGCACCATGTCTCGCTACCGCATTAGGCACCACTCGGATTCCTTTTTCTTTATATCCTTTTTTCAAAGGGATCTTGTCGTGATATTCGAAAATCCCGGCTTCCAGGGTTTCCATCTTTTGAATAGGGAAGTAAAGTACAACGCCTTTCTTTACCCATTCATTTACCTGCCATCCGTCAGCAGTTGGTTCAGCCACACGCAATTCTCCTTTGTCTAAAAGTTCTACAACTTTTCTTATTGCCTCAATAGTTTCTGTATTTGAAAGCAGGTCTCTGTTTTCCCAGGCCTCTTCTATTTTCGATTTCAATTGATCCATATTCTAATTTTTTTCAAATATAATAGCTATAAGGCAATATTTATGGACAAACCAATATAAACCTTACCTTTGCCTAAATTTTTGAAATGCCCAGAATTTTAGCCCTGGATTACGGAACAAAGAGAACGGGAATAGCCGTTACCGATGAATTGAAGATGATCGCTTCTGGTCTTACTACGGTGCAAACCCCTGAACTTATAGAATTTCTTGAAGACTATTTCAAAAATGAGAAAGTGGAACGGGTTTTGGTCGGTGAACCAAAGAGAATGGATGATACGCCTTCTCAAAGTGAGGTTCATATACAAGAATTCTTAAAGAAGTTTTCTGAAAAATTTCCTGAGATGCCTTTAGAAAGAGTCGACGAACGCTTTACCAGTAAAATGGCCGTACAGAGCATGATCGATGGAGGCTTAAAAAAGAAAAAACGCCGTGATAAGGCCCTTGTTGATGAAATTAGTGCGACCATCATCCTGCAAACCTGGCTTTACGAATAATGTTAAAAGTAAAAAGTTGCAGGTTTAAAAGTCTGCTGGAATTATAATTAGATATTAAATAAAAAGAGGCTTGTAGCTTTTGGCTTAAAGCTGAAAACTTTAAAGAATGATTTTACCAATTGTAGCTTACGGGGATCCGGTTTTAAAAAAGAAAGCCAAAGAGATCGATAAGGATTATCCGAAACTTGAGGAATTGATAAACAATATGTGGGATACCATGTATAATGCCTATGGAGTTGGCCTCGCCGCTCCCCAAGTGGGACTTCCAGTAAGGATTTTTATGATAGATCCTGCTCCCTTTGCAGAAGATGAAGAATTAGACGAAACAGAAAAGGCAGCGCTAAAAGATATGCGTAAGGTTTTCATTAATCCCCAGATCATTGAAGAGACAGGCGAAGAATGGGCTTTTAGTGAAGGCTGTTTAAGTATTCCTGATGTTCGTGAAGATGTCTTTAGACAACCGGATATCACTATCGAATATTATGATGAAAATTGGGAAAAACATACTGATACTTATTCGGGACTGGCTGCAAGAGTAATTCAGCATGAATATGATCATATTGAAGGAATCTTGTTCACAGATAAGCTTTCCAGCCTGAAAAAGAGATTGATAAAAAGTAAACTGGCGAATATTTCGAAGGGGAAGATCAATGTAGAGTACAAGATGCGTTTCCCTAATGCAAAAAAAGCCCGCTAAAGGCTTTGATAATTGAACCTGGGAATTGATATTTGCCAACCTAAATAAAAAAATACTATGGGATTAGATAAAATTCTTGCTATTTCTGGAAAACCCGGTTTATACGAGCTAACCGCTCAAACCAGAGGTGGCTTTGTAGCAAAATCTTTACTTGATGAGAAGAAGATCGCAGTAAATATGCGTCACAATGTGAGTATTTTAAGCGAGATCGCTATTTATACTTATACAGAGGAGATTCCATTAGGTGAAGTTTTTCAGAAGATCAAGGAAAAAGAGAATGGTGAGGAAGCTATCAGCCATAAAGCATCTAAGAAAGAGCTGGAAGATTATTTTTCTGAGGTACTTCCAGATTATGATGAAGATAGGGTATACGCCAGTGATATGAAGAAGATCTTCCAGTGGTATAACATTTTGATCAAAAATGGCTTTACAGATTTTTCTAAAGATGAAAAAGCTGAAGGAGCCAAGGACGAAGAAGAATAGAATTTAGAATCCTTTTCGCATAAATTAAAAGCTGAAATTTTATATTTCAGCTTTTTTTATGTTTTAAAGCTCGTTACCCTAAACTTGTTTCAGGTTTCTATTGTTGAGATGCTGAAACAAGTTCAGCATGACGCATAAAGTTGGTTTGTCACCCTGAATTTATTTCAGGGTCTTTAAAAATTCAGGAATAAAGAGATTTCTAAGTCGTTTCACCTCTTCGAAATGACAATTGCTTTAATGTTTTAGAATTTAAGCCCGAAAATAATAGCGCCATCCTGTTTTCCTCCAAAGTCAGATATAACATAATCCAGTCTCAGAAACCTGAACTTGCCGAATCCCAGGTTGTCGATTCCCACCGAATATTCTGAATAAGGATTACGGTCTTCCATGATCAACCTGTGTGCTCCTACCACCAGATTGAAGTTCAGCTTATTAATAAGGGGTAATTTTCCAAGTATCCATCCTTTGAAATCATGTTCCGCATGTATCTCAGCATAGTTCTGGTTAGTGCTGAAATTATAATAAGGCATTAAATTGAATTTACCCACATAACTTCCAAAACCTATCCTGGTCTGGTTTCCATTGAAATGTTGATAGTCTACCAGGTTTATCTCTTCCGCATTCGAGAAGATTCCTCCATTTAAGAGATACTGAAATTCGCCTTTATTGCCGAGGCCCAGACTTTGTTTTATTTCGGCTTTAAACTGGTCAAAATTGTATTTATTAGCGCTGCCTCCAAACCCCTTCTCCCAGCTTAGCTTTAATTTGGGGTATTTGGATTCATACACATTGTAGCGACCATTAGGGTAACTCATATATTCCTGGCCAAATGTGATATCTGCCTTAAGATCTGTTTTAAATATCGAATGCTCTTCAAAAGGAAGACTTCCGAAATTTTCCGGTTGCCTTGGATTATTCGAGCTATAATTACGATTCTCCCAGTTTATGATAACCTGGTCTGTATTATTGGTAAGGGGCTGCCTGTTCTCCCAGGCCAATACACCAGATAAATTGATTCCGGGAAGAGCATCCTGACTATAACCGATCTGGGCAAAGCTTTTTTCATAAAGCTTCATGTAATTTCGCTCGAAGAAAATAGTGGTGATGCTATTAAGAAGAGGAGAAATTGGTTCTTTATCATTGATCTGTTCCGTGCTGATTCCGCCAGTAATTCTAAGTAGTGGCCTATTGAAATTGTTGAACTTTTTCTCAAACCCACCTTTGATTCTGAACCTTTCTTCACTTAAACCGTAATCTATATTTGAAAATATTCGCCAGTAATTTTCCTGGTCTTCTCCAGTTCTTTGCCTGTAAGATATAGTTATATCAGTATTCCAGCCCTGTACCGTGTTAAAACCAATTCCTGTTACAGGTGCGCTGATGTTAAAACTTCGGTGTTTCCAGGAATTGGAATAAGAATATCCAAAAAGTACATCGCTAATGCCAAATTTATTGCGAACGGCATCTACAGAGTCCTTGTATTTCCTGGTGCTTTTAACTTCCTGAATACTGTCTTTTTTCACATAATCTTCGATCTCTTCGGTAGTTAAGGGAACAGGTCTTTTTTCTTTCCAGTACAGTGAATCTTTTTTATTGGCTTGTTGCTGGAAACTCAAAATCTCTCTTCCGAAGCTTTTTTTAGTGAATTGCGGACTAAAATTGTAATTGCTGTACACAGCTGTAAATCTTCCGTCACCGCCAAAACCAAAGATCTTAAAGCTAAAATCAACGCTTTGTGAGATCTGTATGTAAAGCTCATTAGTTTTAGAATATTTATAATTCTGTCTGAAGATCAGTTCTTCTATAGGTGGTACCTGCACGGCTTTTCCGGTGGTGGTGAGTTCTACACCGTAAATCTGCCATAGATCTTCCACAATGTAGATATAGCCTGAAAAAACACGATCGTTTTCTCGCTTAGGAGTTACCTTGATCTTGTTGATAAGGTTCCCCCAATCATCAAAAAAAGTTCCTTCCAGTTGATATTTGTAGTAGCTAAAAGCATAATCTGCAATAGGAGATACGATTTCACTGTTGATCTCCAAGGTGTTTTCATAGAATGAAAAGTAGGCTTCCTGTGCCGAGTTTAAACTAAAGCCATTATCATCACCACTAACTTTGGATGCGATGATCTTTTCCTTAAAATCATCGGGTTTCTGGTAAGCGATCTCTGAAATCGTTTCGCTCAAATAAACAATTCCGCTTCGGGTGGAATCAAGGCCACCCCCAAGGTCACCCACGTCCTGGCCTAAAATTTTTTTAGGGGCATTTTTGATCCTCCATATTCCTCGGGAGTAGAAGTTGGCAGTAAAAGACTCCAGCTTCTCCGCATTTAGATCTCTAACATCAATAGCGTTTCTTATGATCCTTTTGGCTGGATTGTCACCGCTTTGTACTGTAACTTCCTCCAGGCTTGTGCTTTCTGCCTTCAAAACAACATCTATTTCTAGAGGAAAGGACTCGACTTCAATTTCTTTTTTAAGTGTTTTATAACCCAGGAATTGATAAATAAGAGTGTAATTCCCTGCTTTATTTACTTTCAGCTCATAGATGCCGTCCTCATTGGTCGTAGTGCCTTTTGCGCCGGTTTCAGTATAAATATTCACATAGGGAAGGGGATCGCCTTTTTCGTCCTTAACTTGCCCTGTGATCTGAGAAGACATTTGGGAAACTGCAAAAAACAGCATGAGCCCAAGTAGCTTTTTAAGCATGGATTAGATTTTGGATTTTAAGTAAAACGGAAAGATCTAAAATTTATTTGTAATCCTTCTTAATTCGGTCAAGGCGACGCTTACTTTCCCGGTCTTTGATGGTTTCCCTTTTATCATATAGTTTCTTACCCTTGGCCAGGGCGATCTGTAATTTAGCAAGTCCTCGGTCATTGATGAACAGCCTTAGCGGAATAATGGTCAATCCAGAATTGGTCACTTCCTTCTCCAGTTTTCTCAATTCCCTGCGTTGCATCAAAAGCTTTCGCTCACTTTTGGGATTGTGGTTAAAGTGGGTAGCATGAGAGTATTCTTCAACATGCATATTTATCACAAAAAGCTCGTGATTATTGAATTCACAGAAACTTTCGGCAATATTCGCTTTTCCTTCCCGTATGGCTTTAATCTCTGTTCCGGCTAATTTTATACCTGCGGTATATTTATCCAGAAACTCATAATTGAACTTCGCTTTACGGTTCTTTATGTTGATAGAATTCTTCATACAGGCACAAAAATACAAGCTTTAAGCTAATTTCTTACTAAAGCAATTTTAAAATTCGGTGAATATGGATACTAATCAAATATTGCTATTTTTGCGCCACTTAAATTGCCTCTTATGAAAAATGTATTTATCGTCTTTATGATTCTTTTCTTCGCCTCGTGTGCCGAGAAAAAACATGAACTCAGCGCAAATGAGATCGTGGATAAAGCAATTAAAAATGCCGGTGGAGAAAGATACAGGAATGCAGAAATAGATTTTGTTTTCAGGAACCGTGAATACAAGAGCAAGCGAACTGGAGGGAAGTTCAATCTCCAGAGAAAAATGACCGATTCTACAGGAAATGAGATTCGTGATATTTTAGATAATAATGGGTTTCAAAGAATGATTAATGATACCCTGGTAGAGGTAGTTGATTCTATGAAGGTCGCATACGGGAATTCTGTGAATTCGGTACATTATTTTGTGCAGCTGCCTTTTGGTTTGAATGCAGAAGCCGCTAGTAAGGAACTCATTGGTAAGGATAGTATTGCCGGTCGGGAATATTATGAAGTGAAAGTGACTTTTGCTGAAAACGGGGGAGGTACAGATCATGAGGATGAATATATGTATTGGATAGACACCCAAAATTTCGAAGTGGATTACCTGGCTTATAATTTTGAAACCAATGAAGGAGGTTTGCGTTTTAGAAAGGCCTTCAACCACCGTATCATTGAGGGAATTCGTTTTGTAGATTATGAAAATTACAAATACGATGATCTTTCCACTCCGTTAAGCGAACTGGACGAACTCTTTGAGAAAAGAGAGCTTGAGTTGCTTTCGATTATCGAAACCAAAGATATAAGGGTCAAGCTTGGGTCTTAAATATTAATTGATATAAAGCACCTGGCTTATTGTCTCGCCATTAGGTAAAACCTGCACAATAAAGAGTGCGCCGTTCTGCTTATCATCAATATCTCCATATCTTTTTTTACCAAGAATAGCATTGGCTAATTGTGGAGTTGTGTTACTATGGCCAACTACCAGGACTGTTTTACCCTTGGTAGCTTTCTGGAAATCCTCTGTGTAAAGATTCTTGGCGTCGTAATTAAGGATCTCTAATTTGTTCATGGCAGCCGTAGGTTCAGCCGTTTGCAGGGTACGATTATAATCTGTGCTATAAACCGCATCAAGCTTTATGTTTTTAAGTACTTCCGCCCATTTTTTAGCTCTTAGGGCTCCCTGCTGGGTTAGCTCGGGATTTCGATTGGAAGAATCGCTTCTATCCTTTTCAGCATGACGTATTAAATAATAGGTAGTGATCTCATCTTGCTGAATATTCGTTTTGCTTTCATCTGAAGGAGTGGTGATACCTAAAATTACTGAAAAGAAAATGCTGATAATGTTAGCCATGGTTATAGTGTTTTAATTAAACATTTGACGATGAGAGCTCTAATCTGTTACAGAACTCTCATTCTTAATATGTATTTGCATTAGGATAAACTGGTTGATCTGTTCGGCAAAACTATTGAAGTTATTGTCTGAAACCAATATCAGAGATCTTTCGCCATTTTCCAGGATAGGACCAAAGCACATGCCTTCGATATTGTCTACTATCCTTTTGGTTAGCTGGTCTTTTACCGACTTAAAATTGAAGATCAATTTCTTTCAGGCTTTCACATAATTTTCACCTCTTAATTCATTTTTATCCAGTATGTTGGTGGCTTCAGAGGCATCCACGTCGAAAATTTTGACGGTGTTACCATGCGAGCCATATCCGGCAGAATAGGATCTTTCAAGGACCAGAAACTTATCCCGGGCATACTCTAAAATTTCGGTCACTCCATTTACTGCAAAATAATTGATGGGTAATTTTGCAACTCCATCGAGTTTATAGGCGAATTGCTTTGAGGCTTTACCCGAGTGTTTATCAAATTTGGTGATCCTTACATGGGATCGGGAGGGATAGATCTTTGGTTTAGGCCCATCTTTTTCGAGAGGTAATTCCATAGCGACCCAGTAACCCTCACTATCAAAACTTTCAGTAATTCCCTCAAAAGCACCATTGTTTCTTGGTTTTTGGTATGATTCAGCCTTGAAATGGTCTGGTATGGTATAAGATCTTTTTACGTCTCCGATGGTGGAGATTTCGTAAATACCAGGATCTTTTCCGCTGTTGATAGCACCTTCACTGGTTACAATAAATTTAAGTTGTTTTTTATCATATCTAATGGCCTCAAGGTCGAAAACCTTATTTTTAAGTTCTTCAGACTCTTTAATACTTAGGAGTTGATCTAGAGAAATAGCCTTGATCTTTCTATCTTCAATTTTTAGGTCTGCGAGATAAATGCGCGGATTACCCGCATCATCGCTAACCATAAAAAGCTTGTTGTTTTTGTAATCTATACCAGATAACCCGCCTACAGCGGTATTTTCGAATTCGGTGTCTGCAGGTAGAACATATTCATCCAGAAACCTCAATTCAACATTGTCGTTTTCGATCTTCCTACTCACCGCACAGCTTAAAAAAACAATAGAAATAAGGCACAGGAGGATAATTTTCTTCATGGGAAATATTTGGATTTCAAAAATAACAAATGTTTAAGACAATAATAGCAGTTTCTTAGGACACCTAAGCGTGATGAATGGGTACCTTTATTTTATTAACAACAAAAACCAATTAGTTATGAATGAAGATCAGATTGAAGGAAAATGGAAGCAAATTCGCGGAGAATTCAAGCAGAAATATGGAAAACTAAGCGATGATGATGTAACTTATTCTGAAGGGAAATTTGATGAAATGCTAGGTCGTATGCAGGAAAAGACCGGAAAGTCTAAGGAGGAATTGAAAAAAGAGATCGATAAATGGTGATCTTAAACCAATGATATAAAAAAGGCGGTAAAGAAATTTACCGCCTTTTATTTTTTTAAACTATTATTGAATTAATCGTTTTTAGCAAGTTCTTCCTGATTCCTGAAAACCAGTTCATCATTGAACTCATCCAGCAAAATGATACTGTCTGTATGAATTGATCCGGCAAGGATCTCTTTAGAGAGTTTATTGAGAACTTCCCGCTGTACCACTCTCTTGACCGGTCTTGCACCAAACTGTGGATCAAAGCCTTTTGCTGCGAGATATTCAATTGCTTCTTCAGTGGCATCCAGAACAATGTGCTGTTTTGAGAGCATCTTTTTCACTCCTTTCAACTGCAGACCTACGATTTCCTTAATGTCTTTTTGTGTGAGCGGACTAAACATCACGATGTCATCTATCCTGTTTATAAATTCAGGTCTTACACTTTGTTTTAACAATCCGAGAACTTCAGTCTTCGCAGCCTCCATGGCCGTGTCAACATCTTTAATATTTTCAAATTTCTCCTGAATAATATGACTTCCCATATTCGAGGTCATGATAATGATCGTGTTCTTGAAATCTGCCAGACGACCTTTGTTATCGGTAAGTCTACCTTCATCCAGTACTTGCAACAGAATATTGAACGTATCTGGATGCGCTTTCTCGATCTCATCAAGCAGTATGACAGAATAGGGTTTTCTTCTTACGGCCTCGGTTAACTGACCACCTTCATCATATCCAACATATCCCGGAGGTGCACCTACCAATCTACTTACGGCGTGTCTTTCTTGGTATTCGCTCATATCTATCCTGGTCATGGCTGCCTCGTCATCGAACAGGTATTCGGCTAAAGCCTTGGCTAATTCGGTTTTACCAACCCCGGTAGTACCAAGGAACAGGAAGGAACCAACCGGTCTTTTTTGATCCTGTAGCCCGGCCCGACTTCTTCTTACGGCATCACTCACAGCGATGATAGCTTCGTCCTGACCCACAACTCGTTTATGCAGGTCCTGTTCAAGTTTTAAAAGTTTTTCACGATCGCTTTGTAGCATCTTGGTTACCGGAATTCCTGTCCATTTTGCGACAACTTCAGCGATATCTTCATTAGTGACTTCCTCCTGTATCAGTGATTTTTCGTTCTGATTTTCGGCAACCTTCTCCTGAAGTTTTTCCAGCTTCTCCTGGGCTTCCTTGATCTTCCCGTAGCGTATCTCTGCTACCTTACCATAATCTCCTTCGCGTTCAGCTCTTTCAGCTTCAAGCCTGTAATCCTCAATTTCAGATTTTAGATTCTGAATATTATCTACGATCTCTTTCTCGCTCATCCAGCGTGCATGAAGATCGTTTCTTTCTTCCTTGAGATTAGCCAGGTCTGCTCTTAAAGATTTAAGTTTGGCTTCATCTTTTTCTCTTTTTATCGCTTCTATTTCGATTTCTAATTGCATGATTTTTCGATCCAGGACATCGAGTTCTTCTGGCTTGGAGTTGATTTCCATTCGCAATTTTGAAGCTGCTTCGTCCATAAGGTCAATAGCCTTGTCTGGAAGGAAACGGTTGGTGATGTATCGTTGAGATAACTCTACCGCGGCAATGATCGCTTCATCTTTGATTCTTACCTTGTGATGAGTCTCATATTTTTCCTTAATCCCTCGTAAAATAGAGATCGCACTTTCGGTATCAGGTTCCTCTACGATCACCTTCTGGAAACGTCGTTCCAGTGCCTTGTCTTTCTCAAAATATTTCTGGTATTCATCTAAGGTGGTTGCACCTATGGCTCTTAATTCGCCACGGGCAAGAGCAGGCTTAAGGATGTTTGCGGCATCCATGGCGCCCTGTCCTCCTCCGGCACCAACAAGGGTATGGATTTCGTCAATGAAAAGTACAATATTACCATCACTGGAGGTTACTTCCTTGATCACGGCTTTTAATCTTTCCTCGAATTCTCCTTTATACTTCGCACCTGCTATAAGCGCTCCCATATCGAGGGAGTATATCCTTTTATCCTTTAAATTTTCAGGCACATCACCGTCAACAATACGGTGAGCCAATCCTTCTGCGATCGCAGTCTTACCGGTACCCGGTTCTCCAACCAGCATTGGGTTGTTCTTGGTTCTACGTGAAAGGATCTGCAGAATTCTTCTAATCTCCTCATCCCTGCCGATTACCGGGTCTAATTTTCCTTCTTCGGCTAACTGGTTCAGATTACGGGCGTATTTGTCCAGAGAATTATAAGTTTCCTCTGCACTTTGAGAAGTTACTCTGTCTCCCTGTCGCAATTCAGCAATAGCTGCTTTAAGACCTTTTTCTGTAGCTCCCTGGTCCTTCAGGATCTGAGCTACTTTACTTGAGGATTTAAAGATCGCCAAGATCAAATGCTCAATGGATACATATTCATCTTCCATTTTTTTGGCAATGGAAGAAGCTTCGTTCACTGTTTTGCCGGCTTCACGGGAAAGCATGATGTCCCCGCCACTTACTTTAGGCAAGCTTTCTAGGCTCTTATCCAGGATCTGGTTAAACAGGTTTAGGTTAATGTTCAGTTTTTTCAGCAAGAATGGAGTTACATTTTCGTCCACAATGGTAATGGCTTTAAAAATGTGTTCGTTCTCAATTTGCTGATGGCCCATTTCCTGAGCAAGCTGCTGCGCCTGCTGGATAGCCTCTTGTGATTTTATGGTAAAATTGTTAAAGTTCATTATTCTTATTTTTTAAAATTCATATGTCAAGAGGTGTACCATTAAAAATAAATGTCAAAATGACGCAATTTGTTGGAAGAAAATAAGACAAAAAGGCAGTTTAGTTGAATATTATCAAAATTTTGCTTTTATTTTTCTCTATTAAATTTAGTTAGATTTATTTTTGCGAAAAAGAATGTTATGGGATTATTTAATAAAATGTTCAATTCAGACAAGAAAGAGGATAAAGTGGAAAAGAAGTCAACACCTTGGATAGATCTTAATACCATGGATCAGCTGGATGAAATTGAGAAGAATTCAGAAGATCATACGGTGGCTATTTTAAAGCATTCTACCAGGTGTGGTGTGAGCAAAATGGTGCTTAGAATGTTTGAGGCAGATTATGATCTTGATGAAAGTAAACCGCTTAAACTTTATTTCCTCGATCTAATAAATCACAGAGATATCTCTAATGAAATAGCAGATCGTTTTAGCGTAAGGCATGAAAGTCCACAGCTTATCATTCTGCAGAACAGGGAAGTGGTACATCATTCTTCACACCAGGAAATTTCAGCAAATAAATTAGCTGAGTTTGTAGGCTAGCTTTTTTTCTTTAAAGGTTTAAACATAAGTAGTTCCCCGTATTTATTGACAAAATTGCCCTAGTTGATACTTTAAATGATTGATTATCAATTGGTATCTCTATTTTTAAAATTCAAACTTAAAAATATGAGAAAGCAAATAGAGCGATCGGGCGCGTTTCAGGATTATATCGCCGAAGCGGTTAAAGCAGGTAATAATTTATATATCTCGGGGCAGGTTAGCCTCGATGATGAAGGTAACCTTATTGGAGAGAACGATATGAAAGCACAGGTAGACAGGGCCTACCACAATATCGCTGAGCTGCTGAAAAAATTTAAGCTTTCCATGGATAATATTGTCGACGAAACCTGGTTTGTTACCAATGTACAGCATACCATGGAAAATATTGATGAGCTATTCGAGCTAAGGCATAAGCATTATGGCAAATTTCCAGAAGTAGCTAATAATCTGGTTGAAGTGAAATCTCTTGTAATGCCCGAGCTAATGATAGAAATAAAATGTATTGCTCAGATTGAATAATAAAAAAGCCCCTACATTTTGCAGGGGCTTTTTTTAGGTTATAATTGAAATTATTATTTCTTCTTTGGTTGGTACACCGGAAGTAATTTTGATCTTACTTCTCCAAATCCAATTCTGGAATTACCGTTCTGGCAGTATCCTCTCATGATCACGGTATCATTATCCTCAATGAATTTACGTTCAGACCCGTCTTTCAGTTTAATAGGTTTGCTTCCGCTCCAGGTAAGCTCCAGCATAGATCCGAAAGAATCTTCAGAAGACCCCGAGATCGTTCCCGAAGCCATCATATCCCCAGAATTTACCGGGCAGCCATTCACCGTATGGTGAGCTAGTTGCTGACTCATATTCCAATAAAGATATTTGAAGTTTGATTTTGAAAGTGAATTCTCTTCACCGCCTTCAGGCTGAAGGAAAACCTCCAGGTTGATATCAAAGCTTTTATCTCCACTATATTTTAAATAAGGAAGCAATTCTTTTTCAGGTTTAGGACTAGCCGTTCTAAAAGGTTCCAGGGCATCCATGGTTACGATCCATGGAGAAATGGAAGACGCGAAATTCTTCGCAAGGAATGGCCCTAGAGGCACATATTCCCATTTCTGAATATCACGGGCGCTCCAGTCATTGAACAATACCATCCCGAAAATATATTCTTCTGCCTCATCAACTGGGATTGGTTCTCCAAGATGGTTAGCGTCTGTGGTGATGAACGCCATTTCCAGTTCAAAATCAACTCTTTGAGATGGTCCAAATACTGGAACTTCAGAATCGGCTGGTTTTGTTTGTCCCTGTGGGCGGTGAACCGGTATTCCGCTAGGAATAATAGAAGAACTTCTTCCATGGTAGCCTACGGGAATATGCAGCCAGTTTGGTAATAACGCATTATCTGGATCTCTGAACATGGTCCCAATATTGGTTGCATGTTCTTTAGAGGAATAGAAATCTGTATAATCTCCTACCTGTACCGGCATCTGCATTTCTATTTCATCCAGGGTAAAAAGAACAGTATTTCTATGGTCTTGATTATCCTTTAATTTCGGATTATTGGCATCGAAAATATCAGCGATCCGGTTTCTCACCAGGCGCCAGGTTTTCTTACCGTCAGATATAAAATCGTTTAATGTATCCTGTAAAAATATATCGTCGGTTAGTGGAATCCCTTCAAAATAACCCAATTGATGCAAGGCTCCAAGGTCTATCGCGTAATCGCCAATTCTTGTACCAATGGTGATAACATCATCACGGGTTAAAAATACTCCAAAAGGAATATTTTGAATAGGGAAATCGGTATCGCCAGGAATATCCAGCCAGGTTTTTCTTTTTGGATCGTTAGCGGTAATTGGCATAAAAATGTTGGTTTTTTGTTAAAATCTAGTTGACTCAAATATATTATTTTCCTGTAATTAACCGAATGTATTTGTTACTTTTACCGAATATTTAACGTAAAAGATTGTAATGCAACAAGACACCCAAGTATTTG
>JBFIMP010000037.1:0-14872 GCA_041611635.1 Christiangramia sp. | reverse complement strand
GGTAAGCAAAGAGGAACAAAAGGTGGACATCGAAAAACTAGGACTAAAAATATCCTTTGAAGCCTGGGAAACAATACATACAGAAATCTCACAAAAATACGATGATTCGGTAGTGGAATGGTTAGCCGACGAAGCTGGCCTTCTTGTAGAGAAGTCTTTCGCTGACAAAGAAAATTCATATAAAAATTATATATTTAGAAGAAAGTAAATTCTAAATATAAAATTAGATGAAAGCTATTTGGAAAGATAAAGTTATCGCCGAAAGTTCCAATACCAAGGTGGTTGAGAACAATCATTATTTCCCGCGTGAAGATATAAAAGAAGAATATTTTAAACCCAGTGACTCACACACCCGTTGCCCATGGAAGGGCAAGGCCTCCTATTTTCATATCGAAGTTGATGGAGAGCTTAATAAGGATGCAGCCTGGTATTACCCGGAAGCAAGCCATGCTGCAAAGCCTATAGAAAATCATGTTGCCTTCTGGAATGGCGTAAAAGTCACTGAGTAAATCCTTTTCTAATACAGTATTAGACTAACCTTGAATTAAACTTCCAGGACGCTATTCTCTGCGGCTGCGAAATCATTCCACTGGTATCCATCTGCTTCTGTTTCATTTTCCCATTTGCCATCAATTATATATTTGAACTCGTATTTGTGGTCTACAGGCAGATTTACCTGGGTCTTGAAATTACCGTTCTTATATTTTTTCAATGCTGATGAATTCCAATCATTAAAATCACCGGCAACTTCAACTTTGCTGGCATCTTTTGCAGATACACAAAATGTGATCTTACATTCCGGTTTAGATTTTAGGTATTGTTTTGTAATTGGCATGACACTTTTTTTAATAATTCATGTTTCAAATTAAAATAATAAAGAAATATAAAACAATAATAATCAGAAAGTTAAATGCATTTTTTCGAATTTCGAAAAGATAGATTGGATTCTTAGATAAATTAGAAATACGAAAACGATTTTCTAAATATTATCAGCATTATTTTAAAAGGAAGTAGCTTTCAAAAAAAGTTATTTTTAGATATCCAGCGCTTTAAAAAGCCTGTTCAGATCCTTTTCTGTATTAAAGTAATGCATGCTTACTCTAATTCCTTCACCGCGAAGAGAAGTGATAATACCTTCACCCTTTAACTTATTAAAAATTTTTTCGTCTCCCTTTATATTGAATAAAGAAGAATAATCTTCACGTTCCAGGGTCCAGTCCTCCAGCAGGCCGGCACTAGCAAATCTTTCCCGGGCTATACTTTTTAGCGTATTTATCCTTGCAGAAATAACATCTATCCCTATTTGTTGAATGAGATCTATAGCAACCTTTAAACTTCCGAAGTTCAGTGTATCATAATGTCCCGGTTCGAATTTCCCGATGAAGTTTCCTTCATGCGCTTTGTATTTTCCCTGTAAGGATCCAAACCCTATATTTTTAGGAGATATCTTTCCCTGAACACTTTCCTTGAAAAGGATAAAACCATTGCCATACCCTGCATTCATCCATTTATAACAACTGCTTACCGCTATATCTATTCCCGAAGCATCAAAATCGAAGGTTTCGGTACCAAAATACTGGGTGCCGTCTGCAATTAGAATAAGTTCAGGGAATTTTGTCTTAAGCTTTTTAAGGAACTCTACATTTATTTTCACTCCATTGATCCATTGCACCAGGCTGAAAGCAAAAAAATATGGTTGTTCCTTTTCGATCTGGGCGATAATATTCTCTTCCAGGTTCTCATCTATAGTGGCATATATCACCGTAAAATCCCTTGATTTCACAGCCCAGTTAATAGAGGGGTAGTCATTTTCCAGTAGCAGAACCTTGTTGGGTTTATCTATACTTTCAAGAATAGTATTAAACCCATAAGAAAAATTAGGGACCAGGGCCACGCGGTTAGGTGCGCAGTGAAAAAAGTTTCCTATGCTTTCTCTAACCTCAGTCAACATATCTCCCATTTTTTCCTTTAAAACGCTGGCCTTAAGAAAGAAATCAAGATCATGGTCCTGCCGGAATTCCCATACTTTTTCTGGTAGTGGGCCAGAAGCCGCCGTATTCAAATAGGTATATTGTTCCAGTACCGGAAAGCCTTTTCTTAAATTATCCATAAGCGTTAGGTAGTTCTTTTGATAAAAATGTAAATTTGATACTATACTAATGTAATTGTTATTATGTTTTCTAAAAAGAAAAACACTTCTAAAATAGATTACGAACAACGTGAATTATATGAAAATGCGAGGAAAAGGGCCAGGCAAAAAAAGAGGCTTTTTCAGCATTTCGTTTTTTTCCTAATTGGCGCTGTGCTACTAATTATCTTAAATGTTATTATTGGCTATAAAGTAGATTTCAAGCCTTTTGGCCTGAACTGGTTCGTCTGGGCCGTACTTCTATGGGGAACCATATTCCTGATACATTTCTTAAATGTTATGGTTGTAGATAGCTTTATGGGTAAGGAATGGGAAGCTAAGGAGGTAGACCGGCTTGTAAAAAAGCAGAAGGAAAAGATCATACGCCTGCAGGAAAAAGTTGAAAGGGAACATCCTGCTCCAAAGGAAAATAATTACATAGAACCAGATAAGCCTCTTAAAAAAATTAGTCCCGAAAACCCCGATGAACCTATAAACAGTTAATATTCCATGATTACAATGATCGCTGCCGCGGCAGAAAACAATGCCCTGGGAAAAGATAATGACCTTGTCTGGCACCTGCCAGATGATTTTAAAAGATTTAAAAGACTTACTTCGGGACATCATATCATCATGGGCCGCAAGACTTTTGAATCCTTCCCGAAATTATTACCAGACCGCACCCACGTAATCATAACCCGCAAAGACAATTATAAGCCTGAGGGCTGCATCGTGGTGAATTCACTGGAAGAGGCCATAAGAGTTTCTAAACTGGATGAACAGCCCTTTATTATAGGAGGCGGTGAGATCTATAAAATGGGTATGGACAGGGCTGAAAGAATTGAACTCACCCGTGTTCACGGTGAATTTGATGCCGATACCTTTTTCCCTGATATCGACGAGAAAATTTGGAAACTGGTAGAAGAGAAATTTCACGAGAAAGACGAAAAACACGATTACGCTTTTACCTATTTAACCTATGAGCGCAGGTAGGTTTCAAATGGTAATTGAAAAAATTGCAGAAGACTTGGGAATAAACCTTGTCGAAGCTTCCCGTCTTAGCGGTGGGGATATTAACGAGGTTTTTCTGTTAACAACTGAAACTGAAAGATTCGTATTAAAACTTAATCATACGAGTAGATTCACAGGTATGTTCGATGCTGAAAAGCATGGACTGGAAAATTTAACAGATCCTGGGGTTATAGATGTACCCAAACCTTTAAAGACAGGAACCGAAGATCTATATTCATACCTGATCCTGGAATACAAGGAACCGGCACCAAAAAGATCAGATTTCTGGGAGCTATTCGGGGAACAGTTAGCAAAGTTACATCGGGAAACCCGGGATACTTTCGGACTCGAAAAAGACAATTATATAGGCAGCCTTCCGCAGTATAATGAAAAACGTGATTCGGCCGCAAAGTTTTATATAGAGATGCGCCTACAACCCCAGCTCAAAATTGCTACAGATAAGGGGTTTCAATTTAATATCACAGAGAATTTTTTTAAAAATTGTGAGGCTCTCATTCCAAATGAACCACCGGCACTGATACATGGTGACCTGTGGAATGGCAATTATATTGTAAATCAAAAAGGTGCGCCTTGTCTTATAGATCCGGCGGTCGCTTATGCCCCCCGGGAAATGGACCTGGGAATGATGAAACTTTTTGGAGGCTTCCATGAAAGCCTTTTCAATATCTATGATGAAAAATTTCCTTTGGCAGCAGGTTGGCTGGAGCGTATAGACCTTTGGCAATTATATTACCTGCTGGTTCACCTTAATATTTTTGGTGCGGGATATAAATCTCAGGTTAGCAACATAATTAGCAAGTACAGCTGATTTTACACTTCTTAACATCAGCATTTCTTTTTTTAGCAGTTCCTTAGCGCAATAGGCATTTTAACTAAAGTATCTTCATATCAAATAAAAAATAACTATGAGTACTAAAAATTTATATGACGATAAGGCTAGAGAAAAGATCAAGGAAATTGCAGAAGATGTAGATTTCTGTATGCTCGTAACCAATATGGACCAGAAGCCATTAAGCGCTGTTCCAATGTCTACAAAACAGGTAGATGAGCATGGTGCCGTTTGGTTCTTAAGTAAAAACTCCAGCGAACACAATAAGAATATAGAGAAAGACAGCGATGTACAGTTACTATATAGCGGGACTTCAGAAATGGAATTCTTAAGCATCTATGGTGAAGCGTTCATAGAAACAAACCGCGAAGTAATTCATGAATTATTCTCTAAAGCAGATAATGCCTGGTTCGATGGAAAGGATGATCCAAGTATTACCGCTATTAAAATAAACCCAAAAGAAGCCTATTATTGGGACAATAAAGACAATAAAATGGTCACGCTTTTCAAACTTGGAATGGCTGCCGTAAGTGGCGAAAAACAGGACATTGGAGAAAAAGGAAAATTAGAGTTATAAAGACTTGAATTTGTTGGAAGAGACCTCATAGCAGATCATTTGTTATGAGGTCTTTTATTTTATACCTAATTTTGCGAAGCTAAAAATTAGAATTTATGAAAGCATATATATTTCCAGGTCAGGGAGCACAGTTTACAGGAATGGGACTTGACCTTTACGAAAAATCGGCTGAGGCTAAAGAACTTTTTCACAAGGCAAATGATATTCTTGGATTTTCTATAACCGATATCATGTTCGAAGGATCGGCTGAAGACCTGAAACAAACCAAGGTTACCCAACCCGCGATTTTTCTTCATTCGGTAATTTTAAGCAAAGTGCTTGGAGACGATTTTAAACCAGATATGGTTGCGGGACATTCCCTTGGAGAATTCTCGGCGCTGGTTGCGAACAAAACCCTGAGCTTTGAGGATGGTTTAAAACTGGTATCTCAAAGAGCACAGGCAATGCAGAAGGCATGTGAATTAGAGCCTTCTACCATGGCTGCAGTTCTGGGACTGGAAGATGAAATGGTTGAAGCCGTTTGTGCAGAAACTGAGGGTATTGTAGTAGCGGCAAATTATAATTGCCCGGGACAGCTAGTAATCTCAGGAGCTTATGAGGCAGTAGAAAGGGCTTGCGAAAACCTGAAGGAAAGAGGAGCCAGAAGAGCAATGATACTTCCTGTGGGCGGTGCTTTTCATTCTCCACTAATGGAACCAGCAAGAAAAGACCTGGCCGCAGCTATAGAGAACACCACTTTTAGCGATCCTTCATGCCCGGTATATCAAAACGTTAGTACGTTTGCGGTAACCGATAAAGAAGAGATCAAGAAGAACCTTGTATTCCAACTCACCGCTCCGGTAAAATGGACCCAGTCTGTACAAAATATGATCAAGGATGGTGCTTCAGAATTTATTGAAGTAGGTCCCGGGAAAGTATTACAGGGACTGGTTAAGAAAATAGACAGAAGCGCAGCGACCGCATCAGCAGGGATCGAATAATCTCGATTTAAGATAAGCATAAAGCCCGGTCATAAGATCGGGCTTTCTTTTTATTTATAGCTGTAATGTTAGTTTAGATCTTTTTAATGAGGTCCTGAAATAAATGCAAGACGATACTAGAAAGACCTTTGAAGATCGGGTCTATTTATTTTTATACACTACTCCTGCTTTCATTACAAACTTTACGTCTTCAAGAGTTTTTATATTCTCTGTAGGATCCTCATCCACGGCAATGATATCTGCATAGAATCCTTTAGCCAGCTGACCGCTCTGGTCTTCAACCTTCAGAATCTTAGCAGGCACTATGGTAGCGACCTGTATAGCTTCCATGGCAGGCATTCCCGCTTCCACCATATATCCAAATTCCCTGGCATTCTCTCCATGTTTAAATACTCCCGCATCGGTTCCAAAAACGATGGGCACGCCTCTTTTGTAGGCTTTAGAAAAGGTATTTTGAATCTTCGGACCAATTTCCCTGGCTTTAGGAACTACCAGCTCGGGATAATAATTTTCGATCTCAGCTTTTTCAGTAACTTCTTTACCGGCAGTGATCGTAGGAACGAGGTAGGCATCATACTCTTTCATAAGATCCATAGTCTTTTCACTCATTAAGGTTCCATGCTCTATGGTTTTAACGCCAGCTTTCACCGCTCTTTGCATCCCGTCATCGCCGTGTGCATGCGCAGCAACATGAAAACCGTAATCATTGGCAGTTTTTACGATCTCTTCGATCTCTTCTTCAAAGAACTGCGGATTAGAACTACTTTTAGCCACGCTCAAAACTCCTCCCGTTGCAGTGATCTTTATAAGGTCTGCGCCATTCTTGTAGCGCTGTCTTACGGCTTTCCTGGCATCTTCCACACTATTCACCACCCCTTCCTTAGGTCCCGGATCTCCAGACATCTCCCTTTTCATTCCGTTGGTTGGATCTGCATGCCCTCCAGTGGTGGCTAGAGATTTGCCAGCAGTAAATATCCTGGGTCCGGCAATTTTACCTTTATTAATAGCATCCCTTAACGCGATATTCACCCCGGTTCCTCCCAGATCTCTCACAGTGGTAAAGCCAGCCATTAGAGTCTCTTCGGCAAAGCCTACAGAATTAAGGGCATCATCTGCAGGGTTATTGGTAAACCGCTGTAAATATTTACTGGGATTGGTTTCATTCTCAATATGAACATGCATATCGGTTAATCCCGGTAACAAGGTTTTATCTTTTAGATCGATAACCTGATCTTCTGAAGAATCTGCATCTACATAACCTTTCTCAATACTTTTTATCCTGTCTCCTGAAACGATGATGGTTTGCTCATTGAGAACCTTCCCGTTCTTGGTATCGACTAGTTTACCCGCATGGATGTAGGTATCCTGTGCCATTAAATTGGATGTGATAAAAACGGCAGCTAAAATTATGATTAGTTTTTTCATATGATAAAGGTTTAGTTCTAATTGAGGTTTATTCCAGATTCTGTAAAAAAGAATTAGCACTGCGCAGAGAGCTAACTTTTATTGATCCAGGAATTCTAATATAGTTTTGGTAATGTAATCTATCTGGTCATCTTCCAATTCGGTATGCATAGGAAGAGATATAACTTCCTCCACCAGTTTATTAGTCACGGTAAAGTCTTTTTCATTATATCTTTCGTCGACATATGCTTTCTGGCGATGTAGTGGGATTGGGTAATAAACACCAAAAGGAATTCCTTTTTCCTGCAGATGCTTCACTAAAGCATCTCTCTTCCCATTCCTGATCTTCAAAGTATATTGATGGTATACATGCGTATCACAATCTCCAGATCTAACCGGAGTAACAATATCCTTATGGTTTTGTAATGCTTGGGTATATTTAATTGCCGCCTCTTTACGGGCTTCGTTATAGAGATCAAGATTTTTCAGCTTGGCTCTAAGTACCGCCGCCTGGAAACTATCCAGCCTGGAATTTACACCAACCACATCGTGATGATAACGTTCATACATCCCGTGATTCACGATACCCCGAATGGTATGCGCCAGCTCATCATTATTGGTGAAGATGGCTCCGCCGTCACCGTAGCAGCCCAGGTTCTTGGAAGGAAAGAAAGAAGTTGCCGCAATATCTCCAATGGTTCCAGCCTTACTTGTTCCATTCTTGGAGTGATAATTAGAGCCTATGGCCTGAGCATTATCCTCGATCACATAAAGATCATGCTCCTTAGCGATCTCCATGATCGCATCCATATCTGCGGTCTGCCCGAAAAGATGTACCGGGACTATCGCCTTAGTTTTTGGGGTAATTGCTTTTTTGATCTCATCTGGATCTATATTGAAAGTTTCAGGATCTACATCTACCAGAACTGGAGTGAGTTGAAGTAAAGCGATTACCTCTACCGTAGCAGCAAAAGTAAAATCGGCGGTGATGACTTCGTCTCCAGGTTGAAGGCCCAGCCCCATCATGGCGATCTGTAAAGCATCTGTCCCGTTTGCGCAGGGGATGACGTGTTTTACGCCAAGGTAATCTTCAAGTTCCTTTTGAAAACCATGGACGTGGGGACCATTGATAAAGGATGTTTCTTCCAGAATCTCCTGTATCCCCTGATTCACCTCATTCTTTATCCCTTCATATTGACCCTTCAGGTCAACCATTTGAATCTTTTTCATTTGCAAAATTTTTCAGCGATACGAAAATACGGAATTTAGGCCCTTCTGACAATCCATTTATTGGGAAAGGCCTATTTTAGCAGTCTTAAGTTTTTAGTGTGCAGAGAATTTATAATGTATTGGTAAAACTAAGCGGAGTCGTTCTTAAATCGGCCGGGAAATTTAGTCCTAAACTCAAAGATTTTACCGAAGGCAGAAAAGACCTATTTTCAAAACTGGAGCAAAACATCGATCCAGATGCAGAGTATATCTGGATACATGCTGCTTCCCTGGGGGAATTCGAAATGGCAGTCCCGGTTTTAAAGATGCTGAAAGATAAATATCCAAGCTCGAAAACGCTGGTAAGCTTTTTCTCCCCTTCAGGATATAAGAATAAAAAGAAGCATCCACTGGTAGATCAGTTTACCTACCTACCAATGGACACGAAGGAAAATGCCCAAAGATTCCTGGAGATCATCCGGCCGAAAATGGTCTTTTTCATAAAGTATGATTTCTGGCCTAACTTTTTGAATGAACTAAAAACACGACAAATAAGGACTTTCTTAGTTTCCGGAGTTTTCAGAAAAGACCAGGCCTTTTTCAAACCTTATGGTAATTGGATGAGAAAGTCCCTTCAGGCTTTTGAGCATTTCTTTGTTCAGAATAGAGAATCCAGGGAACTTTTAGGCACTATTGGCTTTGACAATGTGACCGTAAGTGGTGATACAAGGTTCGACCGTGTAGCTGCGCAACTGGAAGCCGATAACCGTATAGATTTTATTGAAGACTTCAAACAGGATAAATTACTTGTGGTTTGTGGCAGTACCTGGCCAGAAGATGAGGATCTAATGATCAAATTCATCAATGGTTCTGTGAATATTAAATTCGTCATTGCTCCTCATGAGATAAAAGCTGAAAAAGTTGAGAAACTCAGGTCTAAACTTAAAATTCCCACAGTTAAATTCACCGAAAAAGATAGAGTCGAGCTAAAAGACTTTTCTGTATTAATTCTGGATACAATAGGATTGCTGGGCCGCGCCTACAGCTATGCCGATATCGCTTATGTTGGTGGAGCAGCAGGATCTACAGGACTGCATAATATCCTTGAGCCAGCAACCTTCGGGATACCCATTATAATTGGTGAAAACTATAGCAAGTTCCCGGAAGCTGAAAAATTAAGGCAGCTGGCCGGTTTGTATTCCGTTAAAAATTCAGATGAATTTTCAGCCATCCTAACCAAGTTTTACACCAATACAGAATTCAGGCACAAAACAGGAATGATAGCGGGGCACTTTATTAACAGTAATACCGGCGCTATTAGGTTGCTACAAGAGTATTTGTAAATACAATGCCCTGGCATATTAACATTATTCCCTAAAAAAGTTTAAAAACGAATCATTGAACAGCTTTTAGTTGTAATTTCGATGAATATATTCTTTAAACTAATTTAAAATGAAACGTTTATCAATTCTTGCCATGGCTTTGCTCATGACCTCTGTGGTATTAACATCATGTAGAGATACCTCTGAAAAAGAGGTTATTGTGAGAGAAGTTGAAGTGGAAAAAAAAGCTGACACTCCAGCAGACGAAAAAGAAGGTATCCTTGAAAGAACCGCTAAAAAAGTAGATAAAGAAGTAAACAAGGAGATCGATGAAGAAATCGAAAAAATAGGAGATGATAATTAAAAAGTTTAGATAAAGCTTTAAATTAAAGTCGATTTAAAATCAATAACTTATAGTAACTCCAAAAAAACAAAAAAATGAAAAGACCAATTTTAGTAGTTGCATTAATGCTCTCTATGGGGATCGTATTTACCTCATGCCGGGATGCCGCAAAGGAAAAAGAATCTGAGGAGATGGAAATGTCTGATGATATGGAAGATGCCATGGATGATGCTGAAGACGAAATGGAAGATATGGAAGATGAAATGGATGATGTTAACGACGATAATAATACGGTTAGAGACGATCTGGATGAGGCTGCCAGTGATGTAGAAGATGCAGTGAACGAAGCTGCTCGTGAAACCAGCTCGGGAGTAAAAAAGGCGGCAAATGAGGCCGGGGCCGGAGTGAATAAGGCTGCTAAAGAAACCGGAGACGCTTTAAAAAAGGCTGGAAGTGAAATAAAAGAAGAGTTTAAAAAGTCTGACGATAATTAATTGCAGCTCATAACTTAAAATTAAAAACCTTTTCCATTGGAAAAGGTTTTTTTATGCTAGAAATCGATCTGCTTTGATAAAAAAGATCAAAAATTTCAAACTGAGTTTAGAATTGCATTTTTTTTAGCTTTTAAATGATTTCAATTCTCTTTTGAGTTCCTCCATTGATTGTTGAAGTTCCTGAAACAGCCCGCTATTTGAAGGATTATCCAGGTTGAAGGTAAGTTTGGAATTTACCTGCCATATTTCCTGAATATCATGTACGTTAATTTCCAAAGGCAGATATTCTTCATTCAATGAAATTAATAAGACCTTGGAAGGGTCTGGCATTTTCTGAAGTTTCTTTACCAGAACAGAATCGTACATTACAATAACGTAAACCCTGTTATTACTGGCTTCCTCTATACTGGAAACAGCCTTTCCCATCACCCACTCACCCGGGCGATAATCTGGCAACATACTATCTCCCTCGACCTGGAAACCACGATAAGTAGCATTCCTGAACTCCGGCAGGGGAATATCAAATGCCGGTAACTGGCTATACCACTCCACATCCTGAACATTATGAGGATATCCGGCCGCAGCTTTTTGATTAACCAGCACGATATTCTCATTATCGGCATTATCTACAGTCACCACTTTTGGACTCACATCTCCTTTAGAGATCTTCAGGTATTTTTGCCCGCTTGCGCCGAACAACCATAAAGGGTTAATTGCGAATTGTCTAAGCAATTCTGCAACGATCTTTCCTGAAAGTTTGGTACGGCCCCGCTCTATATCTGCTGTGGAATTCTTAATACCCAAAAGGGCTGCAAATTCTGTTTGCGTGTAATTATTCTCTTCACGCACTTCCTTAAAGTGCTTGATTTCAATAGATCCAGGTGTACCCATAATTAATTAGATTAGGAATATTTCCAAAATTTACTCAAAAATATTGGATTTAATCCTATTTAACTAAAAAAGCTGAGAAAATTTATACAGAACTGTATTTATCCTCAAATCCTAATAATCTTAAAGCATTTAAGACCACCACTATAGTAGAGCCTTCGTGGAAAACTACTGCGATGCCTATATTGGCCCAGCCAAAAATGGTTGCCGGCAGCAACAGGGCGACTACTCCAAGGCTTATCCACAAATTCTGTTTTACGATTCGCTGGGCTTTTCGGCTTAAAGCAATAGCAAAGGGCAATATTTCTAATTTGTCGGCCATCAGGGCAATATCTGCAGTTTCCAAGGCTACATCACTGCTAGCGGCACCCATGGCTACGCCCACAGTACTACTGGCCATCGCCGGGGCGTCGTTTACCCCATCACCGATCATCGCAATCTTGTGTTCTTCTTTTTCAAGCTGCTTTATTCGTTCTACCTTTTCCTCTGGCAATAAGCTACCATAGGCATGGGTAAGCCCTATTCTCGAGGCAACCGCATCTGCAACTTCCTGATTATCCCCGGTGAGCATGATCATTTTTCTAATTCCAATCTTCTTCAGTTTAGCCAGGGTAGATTGCGCGGCTTTCCTGGGAGTATCCATTAAACCAAGTATACCGCTAAACTCATTGTTATTCCTTACCAGCATAACGGTCTTACCTTCACGCTCAAGTTTTTTTACTTTTTCTTTAACCTCCAAAGGCACTCCTCCAGATTCCTCATAAAGTTCCAGGTTCCCAATTCTCACTATATCACCATCAACCTTGCCCATGATACCTTTTCCCTGAACAGCTTCAGAATCTATAGCTTCTGGAATTCCATTTAACCGGCTCATGCGTTTTTTACCATCGCGCACCACGGCTTTAGCCAGGGGGTGATTACTGGAACTTTCCAGGGCTATTACCTTTCTTAGAAATTCATCATTAGAGAGTCCGTTAAACAAGATGATATCGGTAAGTTCAGGTTTGCCTTCGGTAAGTGTACCGGTCTTATCGAAAGCCAGAGCACGCAGGGTCCCCAGGTCTTCCAGGGGTTTACCTCCTTTAATGAGTACTCCACCCCTGGCCGCACGTGCGATTCCGCTTAAAACCGCAGATGGCGTCGAAATCGCCAGTGCGCATGGACTTGCAGCCACAAGCGCCGCCATAGAACGATAAAAACTATCCTGCCAGCTTTCATCGACCACCAGGAAAGCGAAATTTAAAATTATGATAAGGATTAGTACTGCAGGAACGTAATACTTTTCAAATTTATCTGCCAGCAACTGGGTAGGTGATTTCTTTTCCTGGGCTTCCTGTACCATGCTAATTAACCGGTTTAGGGTAGAATCCTGAGATTCTTTTATAACCCTTACTTCTATACTGTTGTCGCCATTGATGGTACCGGCATATACCCTGTTCTTTGCAGGGATATCTGCTAAAGAATTATATATTGTATCGGGATCCTCTACAGATTCCTTATCTACAGGAATACTTTCACCCGTTATAGGAGCCTGGTTAATACTTGTTTTACCGCTAATAAGTATTCCATCTGCACTCACCGCCGAATTAGGCTTGATCCTGATGACATCTCCAATTTTAAGATCCTCGATTCCCACTTCTACGAAATCGCCATTCTGCTTTCGCAGAGCGATCTTTGGAGATAATTTGGTGAGTGATTCTATAGATTTAGTAGCCTTATGCATAGCCAGATGCTCCAGGGCATGACCCAGGCTAAAAAGAAATAAGAGTAGGGCACCTTCGGCCCATTTATCCAAAAAGGCAGCACCAATTGCTGCCACGAGCATTAAAAAATCTATTTCAAAACGAGCCTGAGCGATCTCTTCAACCGCTTCTTTCAAGGTAAAATAACCTCCAAAACCATAAGAGATGAGATATGGTATCAAGATATAGACAAAAGAAAATTCGGTGAAGCTATCCAGCAGGAATCCGGTTAAAAGGAATACACCACTCAATACAGCGAAGATCAGCTCTGTTCTTTCACCAAAGACACCGTCATTATGAGCTTTACAGCAGCCATGATTATTCACAGACATTGAATATCGATTTTTGAATTAAGAAATGATCTTTTTGCTATGATCTGAAGGACTAAGATAGGCTGAAAAATATGCAACTTAAGTGCATTATTTCCTTAGATTGCATTTATCACAAATTCCCTTGATCACAAGGTTCATATCCTTGCTCACAAAACCTTTAGGCAAACTTATATAAGGGATCTTATGATCTGTCAAGCAAACTGTTTCGTTACAGTTCTCACAATGAAAATGCAGATGCAGATCCTGTGACTGGTTCTCCCCTGCACCCTTTTCGTCAAGTGCATATTTCGCGATACCCGTGCCATCGTCTATTTGGTGAACGAGTCCCTTTTTCTCAAAGGTCTTTATGGTTCTATACAGTGTGGTGCGTTCAGATTTATCAAAACCCGACTCTATGTCGTTTAAAGTTACGGCAATATCCCGTTCACTTAAGAACTTATACATTAAAAGTCTTATTGCAGTAGGCCTAATATGATGCTCTTTAAGAACTAACTCTATATCTCCCATACCTAAAAGAAGTTAAACAAAGTTAGCTTGAAATGCTAAAAAAAAGAAAACCGTCACCAATAAAGTAACGGTCTGGAAACAAGTTCTAACAATAATAAACTTTGAATTTATTCTTTGCAACAAGCACAGATCCTCACTTTCGGTAACTGCATTTTCTCTTTCGCAGAGCTTATAGCCAGATTTGCATTGGGGAATATACCCAGATATATTCTTTCCAGGACTTCCGGTAGATCCTTACATCGATCTGCATGAACCTGAATTACTCCTCTGGCATCAGGATTCTTACGGGTATAATAGTATTGCATATGGCAATTTATAGCCATCTTTAAAAATGATATATACTAAAACGATCTATTTTTAATGTTTTTGATGAAAGTTCATCAATTCTGTAAATGAATTTCTTTCAAAAAAATTAGAAAATTAAAAATCGCTGGTGGAGTTCTGTTATAATCCTTTTAACTGAAGTATCCAGAATCCTATGATAAATAGAAGTGAAATCAACATGCCTCCGAAGATCATAAACAAACCGCGGTTTTCATTTCGCACATTTTGCAGCTCTTCTTCAAGATATTGCTTTTCCCTTTTCTCCAGGCTTAAGTAATTTTTCACTCCAAGCCTGGAAGCTATTTTACCTTTATCGGTAAGACGTATCTGGCCTGCATTTGTAATCCTTATTAATTCGTTCTCGCGTAGGGTATTAATAAATCCTATGGAAGTCATTTCTCTTAAATCTGACACCATCATACCTTCTGAAAATTGAGCGGTCGCTCTTGCTAGTGTTTCCATATTAACATTTAATTAACTTTGAACTAACACTAATTAACAAAATATTTTGAATTAATTTTAGTTAAAATTTCAATACAAGTATCATATTTTTCAACCGCGGTTAATAAAGTGCCTATAACCAGGCATATAGCTGAATTATTTAAGGGTTCTATTGAATATTTCGACAAATAAAAATTCTATTTTTTTATACTAAAATCTGCTATTATTCTTTAAACCAACCATATACAATAAACAAAGAGCTTCAAGGGAAGCTCTTTTTTGTTGTAGGAGGGTATATAAATTACGCCTCGTTCAGGATG
>JBFIMP010000036.1:0-15053 GCA_041611635.1 Christiangramia sp. | reverse complement strand
ATGGTAAGCAATTATGGATCGCTGCAGAAAACGGAATTTTTAAGCTGAATATCGATTCACCTAAAAAAGATTTCGGACTTACCAGGTTCATTTCTGAAAATACCCTCGCTACAGATATTGCCTTATTTGATAATAAGATCATATTCGCAGGACCAAATGGTCTTTTAACCATAGATCGTCGTTCTGGAAAGTTCAATAAAATAGACCTGGGGTATCTTCGTGATCTTCAGATAAGCAGTTTGCAGCCCTTGGATGATATTTTGCTTATTGGAACGGCAAATAAAGGATTGTATAAGACCAATACCGGCCTAAAGAATTTTCAGAAGGTTTATAGCCTGCCCTATGCTGTAGCTCAAAAGGAAATATCAGACATCACAAAATTCGACGATGAAGTTATTATATCAACCAAAGGCGCTGGCATAGTTAGGTTGGACAAGGAGCTGAATTTTCTAAAAAATGAAATAAACTACCCCGATAATACCTATCAGATCTTCCTGAACCAACAAAACCTTTTATGGATTGTAGCCAAAGAAGGTTTGTTCCTTAGTAATTTTTCTGGTTCTGCCGTAGAAAAGCTCAAAAATGAACCAGCCAGATATTCAAGCCTGGCCCATGACTTTGTGACCGCGACAGAAAAGGACGCGACGGGGAAAGTCTGGTTTGGAACCGCAAAAGGATTAAGTATCTGGAATACAAAAACAGATCGCTGGCAACATATCCAAAACCTTAATTATAAAAAACATTTAGAGGAACCAGATGAGATCACAGACCTGGCAGCGGTGGGAGAACATATGTGGGTTGCTACTGCCAGCGATGGTATTTACAAGATCAATATACATACTTTACTGCGAGCGCATTATTCTGAAAAGGCTTTATATAAGATCAAAGTGAGCTCAGCCAATGCCCTGTTCATAGATTCCGGTAAAAATACCTGGGTAGGAGGAGGGGATGGTTATGTTGCCAGGATCTCACCAAATAATCATATAAAGCATTATCCGGTAAATAATATTCAGGCCATCGCAGAACTTGGGCCAAGAAAGATCATTCTGGCTACCGGTTCTGGGATACATTCTTTAGACCCAAACACAGGGAGACTTAAGGACCTTGAAAAACTTTCTGCCAGTGCCGGAATGTTGTATTATGGGATCAACGATATAAAGATCACCCATGCAGGACTGGGTCTATTTGCTACGAATGGTGCCGGACTTTTAAGTTATGATTTTGAAACTGAAGAGGTCAAAATTTTAAACGAGGAACACGGTCTTCCTTCCAATAATATAAAAGGAATTGAGGTAGATACAGATAACGGTTACTGGCTAGCTACAGATAAGGGAATGGTTTATTATAACCAGGAACAAGACGATATTAAGGTTTATTCTGAACTGAATGGCCTGTCAACTTCCGAGCTTACTACAGGTTTTGTGAGGCTTGAGGATGGTTCCCTAGTTTTGGGAAGC
The DNA here is from genome assembly GCA_041611635.1 of Christiangramia sp. Lineage (GTDB taxonomy): Bacteria > Bacteroidota > Bacteroidia > Flavobacteriales > Flavobacteriaceae > Christiangramia. Next base: position 13,596 of record JBFIMP010000036.1, on the reverse strand, counting down.
AGTAAGGGGGTGAACATATTTAAGCCTAAAACCATGTTGGCTCAACAGGATCTTAAACCTCGTTTACAGATCGAATCGCTTTTTATTCCAAAGGAAAAAGATCAGGAGGAATCTAATATAAAGCTTACCGCAAACCAAAAGGTAGAGCTAGATGAAAATATGGGTTTCAAGATCAGTTTTGCGGGATATTCGCACCTGGCGCCGGAAGCTATCCAATATTCCTGGAAACTGGATGGGCTTGATGATGACTGGAGCAAGCCGTCTCCTTTAAGTTATGCCAGTTATTCCAGCCTCGCTCCAGGTGAATACACCTTCAAGGTAAAAGCGAAACTGGAAGGCTCTGCCTGGACAAAGCCTGAAACCTTGAAAATCCGGGTAGAAGCGGTAGGAGGACCCATAAGCAGCGTTTATCTTTTTATGGGGGTTAGTGTGCTGGCTATGATTGGGATTTTTGTGGTAGTTTTTCTCAAAAGATCTAAGAATGCTGAACTGGCTGCAAGAGCCGAATTAAGAGATCAGCTTCAAAAGGAATTCAAGAAACCGGTAGAAAGCGCCGTGAAATCATTAAGCCAGATCTCTGCGGAAGCGGAACAGGGTAACACTGAAGATCTACAGCGATATGCCGCCAGGTTTGACGATTTGTTCAACCAGATACTGAATTTCAATTATCAGGGTTCGGTCTACGAGATCTCTAAGATCCACTTGAAAACCCATTTGCCTAAGTTGCTAAAAGATATTGAACCGGTGTGCAATCTAAAGAACCTGGAGGTGATCGTTAACGATCAATGGGGTGAGGCAGAGTTCTATTATAACATGGAAATGCTGGATAAGCTAATACTTAGCCTTATCTCTGGCAGCGCAGGCTATTCTCTTAAGAATGGTAAGATAATCATCAATCTCATTGAAACGAGCATCGGGGATCTTAAAATACAGATCACAGACAATGGAAGAGGAATCCCTGAAAGCGAAATAAGAGTTCTTGATAAAAAGAAGTATGTTGGCTCTTCGCCGAGTTTTAGAGATAAGAGCGGACTTAGATATATCTTAAAAGCAAAAGATCTAATCGCGAAAGCAGGAGGAAGTTTTAGTTATGAGACTGAAAAGAATGAAGGTTCTACCTTTACGGTCGTATTAAAGAACAGGAAGGAAGACTACCGTAAAGTTCCAGAAAGAGCGGCAGCTATCTTTAAGGCTGAAAAAGCTAAACCAAAAGAAAAATTTGAAGTTCCTGGCGGTCTAACCCATCTGGGTGAAAGTAAGATCCTCGTAATAGAAAGCGATACCCCAACCAGGGAATTATTGGTTAACGGTATTGGAGAATACAGCCAGATCTACCAGGCGGCCAGTGCAGAAGAAGGATTGGAAAAAGCCTCTATGATCTTTCCAGATATTATTATATCTGCCACAATGCTGCCAGAGATGAATGCCTTTCAGCTTTCAAAAATGATAAAGAGGAATATTGGCCTTAATCATATTAGTATCTTTCTAATAGCAGATGAAGATCAGCAGATAAACGATATACAGCTGGACGAGATGACCGAAGTAATAAGGAAACCAGTAGATCTAAATGCCTTGCTGTTCAAAATCTCTCAGGTGCTTGTCTGGCAAAGAGATTTGCGAAATTCTTATGTGCAGTCCTATAAGGAACACAAACAGCCAGAATTCAGGACAGAGACTGATAAGAAATTCATTCAAGGTCTTAACGACGTTATTATTCAGAATATTAAGAATGAAAATTTCACAGTGCATGATCTAAGTGCGGCCCAGGGGATTACCAGCAATACATTATTTATGAAACTTAAAAGCCTGGTAGATCTTTCACCTCAGGATTTCATGGAATTCACCAGGCTTAATTACGCCCGGGACCTGATGGACCATACAGATATGAATGTAATGGAGATAGCCTATAAATCTGGCTTCTCCAGTCCCAAGATCTTTGATAGCTCCTTTAAGAAATTCTACGGGCTTGGGATCAATGAAATAGTAGAAAAAAGGACTTAATCAATTTTACCCTGACAAAGATTAGCCTGTGTGGAGTTATCCAGACAGGCTAATTATTATTAAAAAAAGATATCATATTATCCCACCAGGTGGAGTTCACTAAAATCTTTATCTATGATCATAGAATTTTCTTCTGCATTAAAATGCATTTTATCCAGAGGCACTTCTTCATTCTCATAGAACACTTTCTTGATCTCGAAAGGAAGTCCGTGTAAATTCAATTTAAAGGAAGTATAAGGAGCCGAATATTTTCCGCTCTTATGTTGTTGCAGGATGATCTCATCTTCCTTACCGGTTAATTTAAAGGTACGCAGGCTGTATATATTCTGCCTGTACTCATAACCATCATGGGCATCTTCGTAAAATTCTGAATTCTCTTTACCGAGTTTATAATAAAGATCCAGCGTCATCTGCTCCATTTTGATCTGGTCTACATATTGCTGAACTGGGTATTTTGGAATAACCGCTCCTTCCTTAATATAGATCGGGATAATATCCAGTGGAGCATCTACCCACATTTCCTTACCTCCAACTACAAGTTTATCTGTCCAGAAGTTATACCATTTTCCGCGCGGGATGTACATTCTTCTTCCCTGGACATTTGGTTCCTGCACAGGGCATACCAGGATCTGATTTCCAAATATGAACTCGTCAGACCTGTAATGGGTTTGAACATCTTCCTGATCAAAATAGACCAGTGGTTTCAATATAGGCGTTCCTTCCTGTACATAATTATGGAAAGCTGTATAGAGATAAGGTAGTAGCTGGTATCTCAATTCAACGAATTTTCTGGAAATATCCAGAACTTCCTCTCCAAAGAACCAAGGTTCCTGTTCCCCGTGATCTCCCGAAGAGTGCACACGACAAAACGGATGAAAAACCCCTAATTGCAACCATCTGGCATAAAGCTCTCCAGAAGGCTGCTCTGCAAAACCTCCAATATCAGAACCTGAAAAGCTCATACCGCTCATGCACAATCTCTGGATCTGCACGTTGGCCAGCCAGAGGTGTTCCCAGGTAGCCACGTTATCACCGGTCCAGGTAGAAGTATATCGCTGCCCTCCAGAATAATTCGCTCTGGTGATTATAAATGGTCTTTTCGGGAAATTGAATTTCTTAACCCCGTCGTAAGTAGCTCTGGCCATCTGCATTCCGTAGATATTATGAGCCTTACGGTGACTGCAACGATGCCCGTCATAATCATGGCGTACGTCTAAAGGGAATGTTTTTCCCGGTACTTCCATTACCGCAGGTTCGTTCATATCATTCCACACACCTTTTACTCCTATATCGCTTATCAATTCACGGTACAATCCGCTCCACCATTCCCTGACTTCAGGATTCGTGAAATCGGGAAAATAACATTCTCCCGGCCATACTTTTCCGCGCATATAAGGTCCGTCTGCTCTTCTGCAGAAATAATTCTTATCTAGAGCTTCCTTGAAAATATCATAGCTGAGGTCTATTTTGATCCCTGGATCTATAATGGCCACTGTCTTGAAACCGTCTGCTTCCAATTCAGAAACCATTCTTTTAGGATCTGGAAAATACTCCTTGTTCCACGTAAAACATCTGAAACCATCCATATAATCTATATCTAGGTAGATCGCATCACACGGGAAATTCAATTCCCGGAACTTAGAAGTGATCTCTTTCACCTTACTTTCTGGATAATAGCTCCATTTACACTGGTGAAAGCCGAGTGCCCACATAGGAGGTAATTCTGGCTTTCCGGTAAGATCTGTATAAGTTGTTAGCACGTCACTCATTTCAGGACCATAAATGAAGTAATAGTTCATTTCTCCTCCATCTGCCCAGAAACTGGTAACATGTCTTCTTTCACTGCAAAAGTCGAAATGCGTCTTAAAAGTATTGTCGAAAAATATACCATAAGACATGTTTCCATGTAAGCCCATATAAAAAGGCACTGCCTTATAAAGCTCGGTAGTATCCTTACCGTAAGCATACTGGTCTGTATTCCACAGACTCAGTCTTTTTCCTTTAAGGTTAAAATTGGTAGGCTTGTCACCAAGACCAAAGAAATTCTCCTGGTCTTTGGAAGACTTGCTCATTTTCACAAAATTACCTCCAAATTCAAAGCTTTCTTCCCAGTGGAAACCCAGTTCGTCTTCAAGAATGGGTTTGCCATTATGGTTATACATGCCTACGCGTATGTCTTCCCTGGCTACTTTACAAATCACCTTCTCTGTAGTGATAACAATATGTGTTTCTGTCTCTGTGACTTGTAACTGGTTAAAGCCATGTGGCTGACTTTCATCTACCGCATAGGAAAAGTCATCTTCAAATATTCCCGTGGTGGAATATCTTAATCTTAGCATGTTGTCACGAAGCACCTGTATGTGTAAACGAACTCCGTTCTTAGTGATAAAACTAATGGTGTCCTGATCGTGTTCATATGTGATTAATGCGGTGGGATATAAATTCCCTTTATGCTCAAGTTCTGTATTGGTAATCATAGCCTTACAATCTTTATTGATTAATACAAAAGAAACTTATTCTCATGAATTTTTATTTAGTTGTTCATAAAATTTCAAAAACAACTGTACCTAAGGGAGGAATGGAAATTTTTGCAGAATGATCTTTACCGTGTGCCGAAATTTTTTCAATCTTAAGTGGTTTGTTCTTTAAGCCGGAGCCCCAGTATTTCTTATCGTCTGAATTGAAAACTTCTTTCAGTTTTCCTTTCGAAGGCAGGCCGATCCTGTATTCTTTTAATACGGTGGGAGTGAAATTACAAACCACCACTAAAGAATCTTCAGGATCCTTACCTTTTCTTAAATAGCTTAATACTGAATTTTGACTGTCATCATAGGCAATCCACTCAAATCCTTCGGCCGAGAATTGCTTTTCGTGCAATGCTGTTCTCGATCTATAAAGTTTATTGAGATCTGTGAGTAATTTTTTAATTCCCTGGTGAGGTTCATATTCCAGTAAATGCCAGTCCAGGCTCGTGTTGTAATTCCATTCTTCATATTGCCCTATTTCGGCTCCCATGAATAGCAATTTTGCTCCCGGGTGTGTGAACATATAAGAATATAACAACCTTAAATTGGCAAATCTCTGCCATTCATCACCGGGCATTCTGCCTAGCAGGGATTTTTTTCCGTAGACTACTTCATCGTGACTTAAGGGCAGCGTAAAATTCTCGGTAAATGTATAGGTCATGCTGAAGCTGATATCGTTATGATGATACTGCCTGTAAATGGGGTCTTTTTTGAAATATTCCAGTGTATCATGCATCCAGCCCATCATCCACTTCATACCGAACCCCAGGCCACCAAGACTAACCGGTCTTGAGACCATAGGGAAAGATGTTGATTCTTCGGCGATGGTTTGCACTCCTTCAAAGCTTTTATAAACTTCGGTATTAAGGTCCCGCACAAAACTTATAGCATCCAGGTTCTCGCGTCCTCCATGTACATTTGGTTCCCACTCACCATCTTCCCTGGAATAGTCCAGGTACAGCATAGAAGCTACCGCATCTACTCTTAATCCATCTACATGATATTTGTCCAGCCAGAAAACGGCGTTGCTAATAAGGAACGATCTAACCTCATTTCTCCCATAGTTAAAGATGAGACTTTTCCAATCTGGGTGATATCCTTTTCTTGGATCTGGGTGTTCATATAAATGGGAGCCGTCAAAAAACCCTAAACCGTGTTTGTCTTCAGGGAAATGCGAGGGAACCCAATCCAGGATCACTCCAATTCCCGCTTTATGAAAAGCATCCATTAGTTGCATGAATTCCTGCGGGGTCCCAAACCTGGAAGTAGGAGCGAAGTAACCGGTTAATTGGTATCCCCAGGAAGGATCATAGGGATATTCCATAACAGGCATAAATTCAACATGGGTGAATCCAAGCTCCTTTACATAAGAAACCAGCTCAGATGCCATTTCTGTATAGGTAAGCGATCTGTTTTCGTCCATATTCTTTCTCCAGGAGCCTAAATGAACCTCATAGACAGAGTACGGGCTTTCCAGAGAATTTTTATCTTTTCGGGTAGAGAGGTATTTCTTATCCTTCCATTTATACTCCAGGTCCCAAACGATAGAAGCGGTATTTGGCGGATGCTCGCATTTTAAGGCATAAGGATCTGCTTTTTCCAATTTTATATCGTTATTGTTCGAATGTATCTTGTACTTGTATTTTGCTCCCTTTTCTACTCCGGGAATAAAACCTTCCCAAATGCCGCTTTCGTCCCAGCGAACATTTAAAGGATGTTCCCCCTCAAGCCAGAAATTAAAATCTCCAACTACAGAAACAGCTTTTGCTGTTGGAGCCCAAACGGCGAAATAAACGCCCTTTTCACCATTGACCTCCATAATATGGGCGCCAAATTTTTCGTAAAGCCGGTAATGTTTTCCTGCTCTGAATAATGATATATCGAAATCTGAAAATAAAGAGTGAACCTGTACTTCTTTTTTCATAGTTGGTTTTTAGTTTTTCTTATTCTTTAAAATACTGGCAATTCCTCTCAAAGGAATTATGGTCCAGCGTGGTCTTGAATTCAATTCATAGCCCAATTCATATACAGCCTTTTCCAGAAGACAATAATCCAGTAAAAATTCTATTTCCTGTTTATAACCAATGTTAAGATTTTCTGTTTGTACCTTATCTACATAGGTTTCCATAAAAACACCAATCATATATTTGTATAATACCTCACCTGCCTTGAACATTTCTTCCTGTGATATAGAAAAACTGCTGGCATTGTTAAAAATGGTTGAATATATGGCGTAATGGAAAGATCTGAACATCCCGGCAACATCCTTTAATGGTGGTTGCTTTACCTTTCTATCCTGAATGGTGCTTTCTGGTTCGCCTTCAAAATCGAGCAAATAGAAATCATCGTGATCTACCAGCACCTGTCCCAGATGATAATCACCATGTATCCTAATGCGTTCACTCTTCATTTTGGTCCAGTTGAAATTGAGAAAATGTTCCCTGATCTCCTTTTTCTTATCCAGGAATTCATGTGCCAATTTCAGGGCTTCGCCATCGAGTTTATGCATGTTGTTTTCTATGGTGTTCAGTCTGTTCTGAAACATATAGATTAGCCTGTTCTTGAGCCATACGGCATAATCTCCATTGTACTTGGTAGGAGTAAAAGCTGTGTCCTGCATATCGCTCCCCAGTGCTATATGCATTTCTGCCGTTCTAAGTGCAAGTTTAGAAACTTTCAGGAATATATTAAGACCCGCGAAATCGATGATCTCGGGTGGGATTGTGTTTATTGGTTGTCTTTGATATAAGCGAATATCGGGTAGGCTGCTTACTTTTATTTTTTTCCTTTCTAGATTAGAAAAGACCGATTTTAATTCCTGTAGCATATATTTCCACGCATCTCCCTCGTTTTCCAGAAGGTCCTGCATGAGCGAAAGGGTGATAGTATCTCCGTTTTTCAGGGCCAGGTTGATACTTCCCACGTAAGCCGGCGTATTCTTGAAGCTGCTTTTTTCAGTAAGAAAACGACTGATTTCGTAATCAGGATTTTTACTGGTATAGATCCTTCTGAAAAATTTCATCACGAATTTTTCGTTATAGATGATCGAGGTATTACTTTGCTCACCTCCCATGAATCGGGAAGATTTATATTTCACTGGTTTAATGGTCTCAGACCTATGGAATATGACTTTATCATCTTCCTGATCTGAAGTGTAGGCCATAATCTTATCGAAAACCAAATGTCGAAAATCTTCTATATGTAAGGCATCTATCAAATATCCTTCTTCCCCTTGAAAAGTTACGGGGGCGATTATGGTATTGGTTTCCAGTTTTTCCCTGGAACCAGGAATAAAGCTCAACGGAATGAAATAATCCTGAAAAAAAGCTTCATTAAAGTTGATCTCTATTAAAACCCCATGAAAGATATTCTTCTCAGAAATGAGTTTCCCATAATCTACGATATCAATATACTTTAGAGTGCTTGATTTCCCGGCATACCAGCGTTTTTTCAGAATGTAATCCTCAAGAATTTCTGTGCTAAAAGTTTTAATGAATTCCTGGTCTTCAAACGCATTTTCCCAGGTGCATTTAAATTGAAAGTCTGAAGTATTTATCTCTGGTTGGGCCTTCTTAGTCATCTTTTAATTTTTGTGAATTCTGAATAGGTGAAATGGCATTCCCGGATGTAATTCTACATAGCACCATTCCTGGTCCCAATTGTAAGAATTGCCCGTTATAAGGTCTTCTACGGTAATAGATTGTCCAAAATCAAGTCCCAGTTCATGTCTAGGTACTTTTACCGAAGCTTGCTTGGAGTTATATGGATCCAGGCTTAACACCATTAGAGTGTGGTTTTCCCGGGTCTCGTCATATTTGTAATAAGCCATCATGCCATCATCATGAATCTCACAGAATTGGATATTATTGGTTTGCTGCAGGGAAGGATTTGTTTTTCTGGCCTGGTTAATTCTGGTGATCACGCGCATAAGTTTATTTTCAGCCCTCCAGTTCCAGTGCCTTACCTGGTATTTTTCTGAATCATAATATTCTTCTTTTCCCGGAACCGCGTCTGAGATCATAAATTCGAAAACAGGACCATAAATACCGGTATTGGAGCTTAAAGTCGCGGCAAGGAAATATCTTATCATATACATGGACTCATTTGCGCCCTGTAGATGAAATGGATTAATATCTGGTGTATTAGGCCAAAAATTTGGTCTAAAATACTCTTTTAAGTCTGTTTTGGTTAATTCATTTACATATTGGGTAAGTTCATGTTTGGAGTTCCTCCAGGTGAAATAGGTGTAAGACTGGGTGAATCCCTGCTTGGCAAGCTGTTCCATGATCTTTGGTCTGGTAAATGCTTCAGAAAGGAAAAGCGTATCTGGGTGTTTTTTCTTTACTTCAGCAATTAACCAGCCCCAGAAATAAAAGGGTTTCGTATGTGGATTGTCTACCCTGAAGATATTGATACCAACTTCTTCTATCCAGTAAAAAACGATATCCCGAAATTCATTCCACATCTTTTTCCAGTCATCAGATTCAAAATAAATGGGCAGGATATCCTGGTATTTTTTTGGTGGATTTTCAGCATATTGAATACTGCCATCGGGTCGCCATTTAAACCATTTAGGATGTTGCTTTACATAAGGATGATCTGGCGCCGCTTGTAGCGCGAAATCCATGGCTATCTCGATGTCCAGGTCTTTAGCCTTATTTACAAGAGATTTAAAATCTTCTAAATTTCCCAGCTCGGGGTGCAGGTCTTTATGGCCGCCCTTTGCTGAGCCAATGCCCCATGGCGATCCAACATCACCAGGAGCGGCATCTGTTGCATTGTTTTTTCCTTTTCTATTCACTTCCCCAATGGGGTGCACCGGCGGGAAGTACAAAACATCAAATCCCATTTCTGAAATACGCGGAAGTATATTTTCACAATCTTTAAAAGTGCCATGTTTGTTCTCTTCAGCAGAAGCAGACCGTGGAAAGAATTCATACCAGGTGCTGAATCTTGCTTTTTCCCTGTCTACGTATACCGGAAATTTTTTAGACTCATAGGGAACTGCCCTGTGCGGATATTTGAGAAAAATATTCTCCAGTTCTTTATTTAGACAGATGTTTATAGCTTCATCATATTTATCACTATCCTGAAATGATGAAATAGCTTTTTTTACCAGCTCGGCTTCAGTTTTTGTGCATTTTTTAAGGATAGGTTTCAGCAGTTCAGCTCCTTCCAGTAATTCAGAATTTACAAATTGCCCGTCCTCGATCTTTTTAATGATACCATGCCGCCAGTTTAAGCCATGATCTTCCCAGCCTTGCAGGTAATATTCATAGTCTCCCTGCTTTTCAACGTTAAAATGACCACTCCAATTGTCATTAATCGTAGGGTGCATCCTTGATTCATTCCAGCTTCTTTGTTTGCTATGTTTGTAAAAAACCGATGCCTGTATTATATCATGGCCGTCTCCAAATATATCTGCCTCTACATTTACGATCTCATTTACCACTCTTTTTATGGCATAATCGCCACAATTCACCACAGGTTTTATATTTTCTATAACGATTCTGCTCTTCTCCAGCATATGTTTCTTGTTTTATAAAATTCTTGATTAACCAGAATCTTAAATTTAATAAACTGAAACCTAAATACGTCCGTATTTTGGAACTTGTTTGAATTTTTGACAATTAATTAAGTTTTAAGGGATTATATCTTCAATATTATATTTTAATCCCTGGGGTTTTCATTAGAAATTAAGAATTTTGAGTTTGGCTATTCAATTTTTAATCAACTAATTCAGTTATATAGACACGATTAGCGAGAAATTTATTTCAATGTCTACTCCTCTGTTACTTCTGGTTTTTTAATTAGATGATTATTTCCTACCAGGATTAGGAGAAAAAAAGCAGGGGAGAAAGATGAGGTTTGAAAAGGCATCCAGGAACTGGCTCAGAGAAGAGCCAGTTGTTATACAGCAGAGTTAAACCCCCGGGGACCATGCACTCATCGCTTAAACTCCAGATCTTCAGAGTTAAGCTTTTCTGAAAACCTGTAATGTTAAATGAAAATAATCCCGCTAATGCGAGATTTGTACTTTTAAGATGATTGTAGCGTATCCAGTTTATTGGGAGGGATGGGTGCGGGCACTGCATTTTCTACTGGTGTCGTGTTCTGGAGGTATTTGAACATAGTTTCAAGATCCCCATTAGATAAGTTTCTAAAATTCTGCCAGGGCATAGGAGGTAGCATCATGCGGCCTCCATCATCTCCCTTAAGTTTACCTTCCTTCATCGCCGTCTTAAAACGTGCTATGCTCCAATTTCCAATTCCCGTGTCGTCTGAGGTAATATTGGCAGCAAAGGAAACTCCCCAGGGACCAACCGCAGCAGTAAGATCGGCGTTAAATAAGGTCCACCCGTTTTGAAGTGCTTCAGGATTAATTGGGGGCAATGTGTCCCCAGCCCGGAATCCGCTTAGAGCCAGTTCCGGAATCTCTGCGGGGCCTCTTCTGGTCATTTTTTTGGGAGAATGGCAGTCGCGACATCCAATAGTTTCTACCAGATATTCACCTCTTTTAATGCTGTCGTTCAAGGTCATTTTCTTTTGTTCTGGTACCGCCTTGTAATCTTTATCATTACAGGAAACCAGAAGAACAAGGGATAAAACCAGGCTCAATCTCAGCGCAGAAATTCCCCGTGATTTAATTTTAAATTTAGCGTAAAACATGTGAAAAAGAATTGGTTGATTGAATTTAAACTTAATTCAAATAATTGAAATACAATAGTATAGACGTCGATTTTCTTCTCCTTGAAATTAATTATGATAGTTGTTACCACGTATATATGGATGAATCTTTAAGAATATTATTTTTGCCATATGGAAACAGATAATCTGAAACAGGGATTTTTTGGCATTGGTATACAAAATGGAAAGACACCAGAAAACCTGGGAGTGTTATGGAGATCGGCGCAGAACATGGGAGCCAGTTTTATATTTACCATAGGTAACCGGTATTCCAAACAGGCGTGTGATACTCATAAGGCCGTAGGAGCCATGCCTTATTTTCATTATAAGACTTTCGAAGATTTCTATGCACACCTGCCCAAGGGAGCGATGCTTGTTGGGGTAGAACTAACAGAAGATGCGCAGCCGCTTGAAGATTTCAAACATCCCAGGCGTTGTGTGTATCTATTGGGTGCTGAAGATCATGGCTTGTCTAATGCCGCTATAGAAAAGGCGCATTACCTGGTGAAATTCAAATCTACTTTAAGCCTTAATGTTTCTGTTGCAGGAAGTATAGTGATGTATGATCGTGGTATGAAAACAGAATTTTCTACCTGATGTAATTAGTTATGAGAAGCCTTTTCTTTTGAGAACATATTCTTTTCCTTGATCATTTTCGCGGTAAGACCGGGAACCATTTCCTCCCATTTTTTATCCCCTTCCAGGATCATCTCGTAGACTCGTCTAGGATGAATGTCTAAGGATTCTTCATCATAATCTTCAATATCTATTACCTTCCCGTTGTCTACAAAGAATTTATAAAGTTCCTTGACCCTAGGATGTACCTTTAGTGTTTTGCTAGTGATTATCTCGCCGGTCTTCTCATCTTTTATTGGGTAGAGGTAAACCTTCAAGCTTTTAAAGAATAGTTTACCAAAGGCTTCCAGGATACCACCGCTTAAATGTCGGTAATATCTTTCATTGAAGATGTCTATAAGGTTGTCTACTCCCATTACCAGTCCCAGTTCCTTTTTGGTGTGTTGAGCGAAATATTCCACCACCTTATAATATTCCTGAAAATTAGAGATCATTACCGTTTGCCCCGAAGCGCATAAAAGATCTGCCCTGTCTAAAAAGTCCTTTTCATTTATTTCATTATCGCCTTCTGCCTTTAAATTGTTTAAGGTCATTTCAAATATGATCACGGTTTTGTCTGGATCTACATTTTCCTGGTTTAGAAATAGATTTCGGGCACTCAGGAACATGTTCAGGTTAAGATTGGTAACCGGTCTAAAACTACCCCTTAAAGTGAGTATATGTTTTTTGTAAAGTACATTGGCGGGCAGGATGTTGTTACCTTCCGGAGAAAACATCACTGCTTCAGTAATTCCATTTTTCACCAGCTCGAGACTCATTAAACGGTTGTCTACATTTTCAAATACTGGTCCTCTGAAATTGATCGAATCTATTTCGATCTTATCCTTGCTTAAATGATCGTATAATTTATTGATTAGTACCTTAGGATCGTCACTTTGATAAAAAGCGGCATAGATTAAATTCACCCCCATAATGCCAAGGCTTATTTGTTGCTGGGATGCATTGTTCTCATGGAACTGGACATGAAGAATGATCTCGCTGTAAGCCTGTTTTGGTTCTCGTTGAAATTTGATTCCCAGCCACCCGTGACCCTTGTATTTTTTTGCCCAGTCTATGGTCGCAACGGTATTGGCATAACTAAAGAACAGTTTATTGGGGTATTTTTTTCTGGAGAGTCTCTGCTCTATAAGTTCAGCCTCATAATCTATCATTCTTTTAAGCCTTTCCACGGTTACATACCTGTTCTGTGGATCCAGACCGTAAATGGCATCACTAAAATCCTTGTCGTAAGCACTAAGGGTCTTGGCAATGGTGCCCTTAGGATTCCCTGCCCTGAAGAAATGGCGCACCGTTTCCTGTCCCGCACCTATTTCTGCGAAGGTTCCGTAAATATTCTCATTCAGATTAAGTCTGGTACATTTATTCTGAACAGATAGAATATTTTCAAATTCATCTTCATTCAAGGTACTCATATACAGGTATTTTTTTGGTCACTGAAAGTTAGGGATATTATATGTGCCTGCTATGCATTTTAAGTTATGTTTAAAACAATTTCTCGAGTTTTACAGGGAATTTAGCAGAGATAATAGCTGCCTGTAAACCTCATTTTTGTAACAATTTGATTGATAGTTTCTTCTAATTTAAAAACATCGAAATGAAAAAACACATTAATCTTTAGTTTCTAGGTTTTTCTTAGGGATAAACCGCGATAAATTGAGCTTGATTGCCTGACTTAAGAAAAAAGAACTACTTTAAGCAAGTATAATTTGTCTATTATGAAAATACTTTATTTCGTTGTTTTTATGGT